>JBFFRZ010000153.1:0-6966 GCA_041572715.1 Gammaproteobacteria bacterium | reverse complement strand
TGCCATTATCAATGCGGGCGGCGACCTGAGGGCGGTCGGCCAACATCAGGATCGACCCTGGGCTATTGGTGTTCAGCATCCACGACAGTCCGCGGTACTCGCGAGTATTGAAACCCTGCGCGACGAAAGCATCTTCACTTCCGGTGATTACCAGCGGTATTACATGCAGGACAGCCAACGCCGTCATCACATCATCGATCCACGCACAGGCGAGCCGGTATTCCACACGATTGCAGTCACGGTCATCCACCCGCAGGCCGTGGTAGCAGATGCGGCAGCTACGGCACTGCTAGCCGGCGGCAAGGAAAACCTGGCAAGGATTGCGCGGTCCATGGGTATTGAGCATGTCATGCTAATGTCCAGCAACGGTGAAATTACACTGACTGAAAAAATGCAACAAAGACTCCGTTTTAACGAGCAGCTTAAACTGAAGCTTGCTCTGATCGAGCTATGATGCGCTCATCAGCACCGTTATAATCTCCACGGTTCAGGCACAGGAAACAAATCCGGCTAACTCTAAAATGGCAGTAATGAAGGCAACACCCGCGGTAACGCCTGGCGATCGACTTGGAATGATGCTGTTTTTCGGGGCCATGTTGCATGGCCTGGTGATCCTCGGGATCAGTTTCACGACGCCCGAACCCGTCGAGCCACCACCGGCACCGATGCTCGATATCATTCTGGTGCAGAACAAATCAGTCAAACCGCCGGAAAAAGCAGACTACCTGGCACAGGCCAGCCAGGATGGCGGTGGCACCGTCGATAAAAAGTCTCACCTGAGCAAGCCGGTCAAGGGTCCTTCGCCCGTCCCCAACACCAGTGTTAATCAGCAGGTGACGCCCGTACCGCAGGCACAAAAACCTGTTCCAGTAGAAAAAAAGGTGGTGACCAGTAAAAAGGGCAGCGACTTTGTGCTATCCAAACCGAGTGAAAAACCGGTCAAGCGACAACAGACCGTCTCCAATACACAGCAGATCATCAAACGCAGCCTGGAGATCGCTAGCCTCACCGCCGAGATCAACCAAAGAATCAGCAATTATGCAAGCCGCCCGCGTAAGAAGCATATCAGTGCAAGAACCAGGGAATTCGCACCCGCGGCCTATATGCAAGCATGGACCCGCAAGGTCGAGCGTATTGGTAACCTGAATTACCCGGATGAAGCGCGACGACAAAAGCTCTCCGGACGTCTGCGCCTCACCGTAGCCATCAATAAGGATGGTACCGTCCGCGAAATCAAGATCAACCAGCCATCGGGGCACAAGATTCTGGATGACTCTGCAATCCGTATAGTGAAGCTGGGCGCTCCCTATGCGCGCATACCTGACAGTATCACGGAAGCGGGAGAGCCGGTGGAGATTCTGTACATTACAAGAACCTGGGAATTTTTATCCGGCGGCAGTTGGCATGACCGTGGCGGTTGAGGCCCCCGGCCGCTTCAACCCTTGCCATTCAGCCCCAGACATCTGATACTGCCCGTATGGATGCCTCTACCTCATTGGCAAATCATTTCCTGATCGCCATGCCTGATCTGGCTGGCTCATTCTTCGCCGAAACGGTCTCTTACATATGTGAACACAATGACGAGGGCGCCATGGGTTTTGTCATTAATCGTCCCATGGGCATCAGCATTGTCGAACTCTTTGACCAGATCGATATCAAGCATCAGCAAAGCTTCCATCATGCAGACCAGCAGGTCATACAGGGGGGACCGGTCGAACCTGAGCGCGGATTCGTATTACACACCGGGGAACCCTCCTGGAACGCGTCCATGCCAATAACCCCTGAACTTTCGCTGACTACCTCGTTCGACATCCTTGAGGCAATTGGAAAAAACCGCGGGCCTGAAACCTTTCTGCTGGCGCTGGGCTATGCCGGATGGGGCCCTGGGCAGCTCGATTCGGAAATACTGGAAAACAGCTGGTTATCTTCACCGGCCGATAATCAGCTGCTGTTTAACAACAATTGTGATGATTGCTGGCAACAGGCAGCAAGACTTATTGGCATCGATATGCAGCAGCTGCATAGCCAGGCGGGGCATGCCTGATCTGTACAGGCCCGGCACCTATCTGGGCTTTGATTATGGTGAAAAATATATCGGCATCGCCGTTGGCCAGTCCATCAGCAAGTCTGCCTCCGCACTGGAAATCATCAAGGGCAATAACGAACAGGTCTGGCCACGTATTGGCCAGCTCATTGAAGAATGGCAACCTGTAGGCATCGTGGTCGGCATGCCGGTAACAGCTGACGGCAACACAGGAAAAATACACAACCTGATCAACAAATTTACAGCACAGTTAGAAACACGCTTCGGTATTGACGTGTATGGCGTGAATGAAACACTCAGCTCTCACGCTGCCAAAGACTTGCTCTCTACCTCAACAAAAAGGACAATACCGCGGCTGGATGACATGGCTGCTGCCGTAATCCTACAAACCTGGTTTGATGAACACTTATGACAATAGCTGATACCGACGAGGCCCTGCAAAAACTGACTCGCTGTCTGCAAGAAATACTGTCAACCAGAGCAATTCAATCACCCGTCATGCTGGGTATACATACCGGCGGAGCATGGGTAGCCAGTCATCTCCAGCAGGCTATCGACAGCCAGATGCCTTTGGGGACACTCGATATCTCCTTTTACCGGGACGACTTTTCCCGGGTTGGCATGAATCCCGAGGTACGCCCCTCACACATCCCTTTCGATGTCGAGAACCAGCACATCATTCTGGTTGATGATGTCCTGTATACCGGTAGAACCATACGCGCAGCACTGAACGAAATTTTTGCCTACGGCAGACCGGCCTCGGTGATACTGGCCGTGTTAATCGAACGTGATGGCCGGCAGTTACCCATAGCGGCTGACTGTACTGGCGCCAGGGCTGAACTCAGCGATAATCAACAGGTAAAACTCAGCGGCCCCGAGCCACTGTCCCTGGAAGTCATCGAGGTCGGCTGATGTCATCACTGCAACTGACCTCTTCCGGACAGCTGAGACACTTCCTCACAATAGAAGGCCTGTCCAGGGAAATGCTGATTTCCATCCTGGATGCCGCCGAATCCTTTACGGGCGTGAAGGACAGGAGCATCAAGAAGGTGCCGTTGCTTAGAGGTAAAACGGTGGCCAACCTGTTCTTTGAACCAAGCACCCGCACCCGTACAACATTCGAACTTGCCGCGAAAAGGCTGTCCGCAGACGTGCTCAACATTGCCATGAGCACCTCGGCAACCACCAAGGGCGAATCACTGCTCGATACACTGCGCAACCTGGAGGCCATGCATGTCGACATGTTCGTCGTCAGGCACGCGCAAAGCGGTGCTGCTCATTTTATAGCGCAGCAGGTGGCGCCACATGTAAGCATTATCAATGCCGGGGATGGCCGTCATGCCCATCCAACACAGGCCATGCTGGACGTCTTTACCATACGTCGCCACAAACCCGACTTCGGTAGCCTCACCGTGGCTATTGTGGGTGATATCAAGCATTCACGTGTCGCGCGCTCCCAGATCCATGCGCTCAATACCCTACTAACCGGTGAAGTCAGGGTGATCGCCCCACAAACGCTGTTACCGGCCGAGGTAGAAAGTCTGGGTGTCAAAGTATTCCACTCACTCGACGAGGGATTACGCGATGCCGATGTGGTCATCATGCTGAGACTGCAGCGTGAACGCATGGAAGGTGGCAACCTACCCAGTGAGCACGAATATTACCAACAATACGGCATGACCCTGGAACGTCTGCAGTTGGCCAAACCGGATGCGATTATCATGCATCCGGGCCCGATTAACCGCGGAGTTGAAATGTCATCGGCGGTTGCCGATAGCCCGAGTTCAGTCATACTGGAACAGGTCAGCCATGGTATCGCCATTCGCATGGCCGTGATGTCCATGGCCATGCAGCACGATCAATCTGACAGCACCAGGCAGGTCAGCACATGATCCGACTGGTTAAAAACGGCCGCGTGATTGACCCCGGTAACGGCGAAGACCGAATCCGGGACCTGTGGATAGATCATGATGGCATGATCACCAATGATGCATCTGATCCATCCAAACAGCTGAACGATGACCAGGTGATTGATGCCGAAGCACACTGGGTGATCCCGGGTCTGATTGACCTGGCTGCGCGTTTTCGCGAACCGGGAGAGGAACATAAAGGCACCATTCAGAGCGAATCGGCCGCTGCTCTGGCCGGCGGTATCACCACCGTATGCCTGCAACCGGATACACTCCCGGTGATTGATACGCCCGCGGTCGTTGAACTTGTCCAGCAAAGAACGCAGTTCTGCCCCAGCCCGCATGTCACGATGCTTGGCGCCATGACATTCGGTCTCAAGTCAAAACAGCTGAGTGAGCTCGGCGCATTGAAGCAGGCCGGCTGCGTTGGCGTTTCGAACGCGGGCCGTCCGATTACTGATAGCCAGCTGATGCGCAATATCCTGGACTACGCCGTAAGCTATAACCTGAAGGCTTTTCTCACGCCCATAGATGTGCACCTTGCCCGGCCCGGTTGCGCTCATGAGGGAAAGATCGCTACCAGAATGGGTCTGCCCGGCATCCCGCATGCCGCGGAAACAGCAATCGTTGCCCGTGACCTGACCCTGATTGAAGCAACCGGTATCAACGCGCATTTCTGTCGGCTGTCGAGCGCACGCTCCGTCGAGATGATTGCCCATGCACAACAAAGGGGTCTGCCAGTCACAGCTGATGTGGCCGCACACCAACTGTTTCTTACAGAAAATGACATATCCGACTTCAACAGCAATGCCCATGTCTACCCACCATTGCGCACAGAGCGAGATCGCGATGCGCTCATGCAGGGTCTCGCTGACGGCGTAATCAGCGCCATCAGCTCTGATCACCAGCCACACGAGGCAGACGCAAAACTGGCGCCTTTTGCGGAAACCGAGCCGGGTATTTCAGCATTGGAAACACTACTGCCGCTTTGCATGAAATTGACCCAGGAACATGGCATGGAACTGGCCACCGTCCTGCGCGCAATCACCAGTAATCCTGCCGATATTCTCGGGGTACCGGGCGGTACACTCGAAAGCGGCAGGGTTGCGGATATCACCATCATAAACCCGCAGCAGGAGTGGACACTGGACCGGGAAAAAATGTTAAGCCAGGGGAAAAACACACCTTTCAATGGCTGGCCATTCAAGGGCATGGTTCGCTACGTACTCCTCAAGGGACAACCGCTGTATTCATGTCACTAATACAATTAAACCATCGCAACAGCATTTTTCAGGAAGCTGCCGTCATACTCGACCATCAGCATCATGAGGGCGCGCAACATATATTGCGGCTGCAATCGCCAAAATGTGCTGAGCACGCCAGGGCCGGACAATTTGTCCACTTGCAATGTGATACATCCCTGCCATTACGCCGCCCACTGTCTATCATGCGTTCTGATCCCGAAGAGCAGTGCATCGAATTACTCTACAAGGTGGTCGGGCATGGCACGCAATTACTATCTGAAAAAATGCCGGGGCAGAGTCTCAGTCTGCTCGGCCCGATTGGCAATTCGTTCCAGCTGTCTGACCAACAGAACGTGCGTCTGTTAATCGGTGGCGGCGTCGGTATTCCACCCATGATCTTCCTTGCAGAAACCATCGCCAGACTCTACCCACAGGACTTGTCCAGTACACTGGTGATCATGGGCTCAGAAGTGGCATGTCCTTTTACCCTACAGGCGTCATCGATAGCGGTGAATGGAATAGACATGGGCATTAACCAGTCAATCTCATCGCTCGAAACAATCGGCATAGCTTCACGGCTATGCAGCCTGCAGGGTTTCAATGGTTGCTACCAGGGATACGCTCCAGAGCTCGCCAGGTTGTATTTGCAGACACTAAAGGAAACAGATCCTGAGCAGGTCCAGATATTCAGTTGTGGGCCGCATCCCATGCTGGCTGCAGTCAAGCAGCTTGCAAGCGAATTTAACATCGGTTGCCAGGTATCACTGGAGGAGACCATGGCCTGTGCGGTTGGTGGCTGTGCCGGGTGTGTTGTAGAGGTCAGCTTACCCGAGGGCAATGCAATGAAAAGAGTCTGTGTCGACGGCCCTGTATTCGATGCGAATACAATCTGCTTTTGAGGGCCAACGCTATTGTGAGATTCTTTTCACCAGGTAACCAGAATACAGCAAGTATTCTCCCTCTTCAGTCTGCTCCGCAAGCAAGGTTTCACCACGTCCACGACCTAATCCGGTTGTAATTGCCTGGCTGTCATCCAATACCGTTAAGGGGAGATCAATACGCTTGTCACTGAGCAGCGGCATGCGATAGCTAAAAAACAGCATATTATCTTCTTCAAACAGACAAACATCACTAAACGGAAAATCCGGATCCGGATTTTCAACTTTATAATCGCCGATACGTTTACGCCATAAAGGTGGGATTCCATCGTCTGGTACGTACTCACCTATTCTCTCTTCACGGCCATCCTTGCGCGCTGCCAGTACCTTCTTTCCTCGCACTTCCTGAGGAGAGAACTCCACATCGGCGATAGTGGCACTTTCCTGATCCATGACTCCATACCAACCTTCTGGCACCGGGACCAGATCAAAGCGTTTTCCCGTCACACAAGCACACATATCAGATTCATCAACCTGCAAAGTCAGCAAACCTGAGGTAGTCAAATATTTTGCGCGATTTTCTGTTCCAACAACTTTACGCTCTTCTTTTTCAGATTCCCCTGCCACAAAAATGGCTTGTTTTTTTTCAGCACCTGGATACAACTGATCCAGTGCTGCCGCGACCATGTCCCTGGCAGCCGCATGAACAAAGCCTTTAGCCTTGCTTGAATTGGACAGCACGACTGCTGCAATACCGTACTCTGGAACCGCAACAAAATGACTGGTGTAGTGCATCGTCTGACCACCATGTTCTATAACCTTATGCGCCTGACTGAACGCACAGTGATTTAACAGCAATCCAATCCCTACCTGATGATCATAATCCAGTG
>JBFFRZ010000152.1:0-6974 GCA_041572715.1 Gammaproteobacteria bacterium | reverse complement strand
TCAACAGCGTCTCCATAGATCAGGCCATGATAGATTTCATCTGCGATTACGACGCCATTTCTGGAACTGACGTAGTCACATATCTTAGTGACCTCCCCGTTCTCTATAATCGTACCCGTCGGATTTGACGGTGAGGCCAACATTACGGCCTTTGTATCCGCCTGCCAGTATCGCCGGACCAGTTGCTCATTCAGTTGAAAACCGGTTTCCGCGTCAACCGGTACAGACTGAACCTTGCCGCCAAACATGCTCACCATATGCCGGTTGCATGGATAACCTGGATCGGCCATAAGTACGCCATCGCCTGGATTGATCGTTACGCCGAGCGCAAGTTGCAGTGCGCCTGAAGCGCCTGGCGTAATGACCACTTGCTCCGCCGGGACCAGCCTGTTGTATTCACGCTGGTAATATGTACTGATTGCTTCGCGTAGCTGCGGCAATCCGGTCGCAGCCGTGTAATGTGTCTTGCCATCAGCCAGCGCCTTTCTCCCTGCTTCGGTAATTTCAGGTAATGTGACAAAATCGGGCTCGCCGACTTCCATGTGTACGATATCCCTTCCCTCCGCCTCCAGCTGGTGCGCGCGGGCAAGTATATCCATCACATGAAACGGCTTGATGCTGGACATTCTGTCTGCAGTTTTGATCATCACAACATCATAGTCGTTGACGTCTGTTCATGTCACTGCGACAGCGGTATGAATCATTACGCTTAATCATTATTTGCCATCCTGATAACCATATTCTGCGTTACATATCAAGCCTCTTTTGCTAATACAGCCAACGGCAAAATTCGGGATAGATAAAAACTATTAAAAATTTTATTGGGCCCTGAAGAAGAACATAATGATGAAATTTATCTTTTTATATTCAGTGAATTAACACTACTTATTATTATTTACTTTTAATTTTTACCCTGCAATCGCTAATGTTTTTAAGCAAATTTAATTATGAAAATTTGTCCTTTTGAAGGAGAATCACGCCGTCGACAAACGGGCAGCTTTATTAAAGTAAGCCGCTCTATACAAACGACCGCAGAGTCGTAAAGATCATTGTGATAGAGCATGGCAGTCCAGCTTGAATAACAAGGAGTCAATATGCCAGTCGAATCATTACTAACCACTGCTATAGAATTGATGCTAATCGGCATGGGAACGGTTTTTATCATTCTTGGTCTACTCATCGGCTGCATGTGCCTGATGAGTATGTTTGCCCCTTGCGAAGAACCGGCTGGTGCAACTTGCCAGGACGAAAAAACCATCATTGCTGCAATTCAGTCTGCTATTCATCATTACAGAAATCACTCAGCACAAAACACAGCTGTCTGATCCAAATCTCTAAATTTTAATCCAGACCTATGAGTAACCCGCTTAAAATAACGGATGTCGTACTGCGCGACGCACATCAGTCTTTATTCGCTACCCGCATGCGGGTCGAAGACATGTTACCCATTGCAGAAAAACTTGATCAGGTCGGCTTCTGGTCACTGGAGACCTGGGGCGGAGCAACTTTTGACGCCTGTATCAGATACCTGGGAGAGGACCCCTGGGAGCGCCTGCGTCAATTAAAAGCAGCCATGCCAAATACCCCGCAACAAATGTTGCTGCGCGGTCAAAACGGTCTTGGTTACCGGCATTACGCTGATGATGTCATCACCGCTTTCGTCGAGCGGGCTGCGGTCAATGGCATGGATGTGTTTCGTATCTTCGATGCCATGAATGACCTGCGTAACCTGGAGACTGCGGTTAAGGCAACCGTAGCCGTGGACAAGCATGCCCAGGGCACCATGTCCTATACCGACAGTCCGGTGCACACGGTTGACTCATGGGTTGATATGGCAAAAAAACTTGAAGATATGGGCAGCCACTCAATCTGTATCAAGGACATGGCAGGCCTGTTGAAACCGTATGTTGCCGAGGAACTGGTCTCCCGAATCAAGGAAGGTTGCGACATACCCCTGACCCTGCACTGTCATGCGACCACCGGGCTGTCTACGGCTACCTACACGAAAGCGATAGAAGCCGGCATCGACATGCTGGACACCGCAATATCCTCGATGAGCATGACCTATGGGCATACATCAACCGAAACCATTGTCGCCATGCTGCAGAATACTGAACGTGATACCGGCCTGAATCTGCCATTACTGGAAGAAATCGCCGCCTATTTTCGTGTGGTACGGAAAAAATACGCGAAATTCGAAGGCTCCCTGAGAGGCACTGACTCACGCATCCTGGTAGCCCAGGTTCCCGGGGGCATGTTGACCAATATGGAAAACCAGTTACGAGAACAAAATGCATCCGACAGGCTCGACGATGTACTGGCTGAAATTCCCTCCGTGCGCAAGGACCTTGGTTACATACCACTAGTCACCCCGACTTCCCAGATTGTCGGCACGCAAGCCGTCATCAACGTGTTGGCAGGAGAACGTTACAAAACCATCTCCAAAGAAACAGCAGGTGTGTTGAAAGGCGAGTATGGCGCCTCACCCGCCCCGGTAAATAGTGAATTACAGGAAAGGGTCCTTGAAGGAGGACAGCCGATCACTTGTCGCCCGGCTGACCTAATCGATAACGAAATGGACAGCCTGACTACCGAATTGACTGAACTTGCCGAAAAGGAAGGGATCACCCTGGTAGACAATGTAATTGACGATGTGCTGATCTATGCCCAGTTTCCACAAGTTGGCCTGGAGTTCCTGAAGAACAGGGGCAACCCTGATGCCTTTGAGCCGCGTCCCGACATGGAACAAGCCACGCCTCAAGCACCTGTAAGCGCTTCAGGAGGCCCTGAAAGTTATCGGGTTAATGTTGATGGCCGGGTGTTCAATGTACAGGTTGAACCGGGGAGCGGAACGGTCATCTCGGCTTCTGAACAATCCGCGGCAACGGCCACGCCCGCTCCAGCGGCTCCTGCACAGAATGCCGGTGAGGCACTGGAACTCGTCAAGGCGCCACTTGCGGGCACCGTCATCGACATACCGGTTCAACCCGGTGACCAGGTTTCCGCCGGTCAGGTTGTCATCATCATTGAAGCAATGAAGATGGAAACCCAGATTCGCTGCTCAACCAATGGTCACATTGAATGTATCAATGTTGCCAAGGGTGAGTCCATCCAGGTTGATCAAACCTTGCTTACCATAAGCTAAGGCCATGACTGAAGGTATATTGAAACTGTGGGCCTCTACGGGGCTCGCCAACTTTACCCTAGGTCAGCTGGTGATGATGGGCATCTGCGGCCTGCTCATCTATCTTGCCATCGTCAAGAACTTTGAGCCGCTGCTACTTTTGCCGA
Source organism: Gammaproteobacteria bacterium (assembly GCA_041572715.1). Taxonomy (GTDB): domain Bacteria; phylum Pseudomonadota; class Gammaproteobacteria; order JAJDYQ01; family JAJDYQ01; genus JAJDYQ01. Next base: position 3,683 of record JBFFRZ010000152.1, on the reverse strand, counting down.
TTGGTTTCGGCGGCATATTGGCAAATATACCACTGGCAGGAATTGCCGGACCCGAGGGCATACTGGGTATTCTGTACGAGCTGGGCATCAGCAATGGCCTGTTCCCGCTGTTGATTTTCATGGGGGTCGGCGCCATGACCGATTTCGGACCGCTACTGGCCCGCCCTAGCCTTGCTATTCTTGGGGCCGCCGCCCAGTTTGGTATTTTCTTCACCCTGATCGGGGCCATCATGATGAACTGGTTGCCCGGCATAGAATTCAGCCTTGCAGACGCCTCAGCGATCGCGATTATTGGCGGCGCTGACGGGCCCACAGCAATTTTCCTGGCATCCCGGCTTTCGCCCGAATTACTCGGTGCCATCGCAGTCGCTGCCTATTCCTACATGGCCCTGGTCCCCCTGATACAGCCTCCCATCATGATGTGGCTGACCACTGAGGAAGAACGCAAGACCGTCATGACTCAGTTACGCCCGGTTGGCCGCACTGAAAAAATACTGTTTCCTTTTCTGCTGATCACGTTAGCCATCCTGCTGTTACCCGAGGCGACACCACTGATTGGCATGCTCGCCTTTGGCAATCTGCTGAAGGAGTCCGGTGTTGTGGATCGTCTCAGCAGCACAGCACAAAATGAGCTGATCAACATTGTGACCATATTCCTTGGGCTGGCAGTCGGCTCGAAGCTGTCAGCAGACAAATTTCTCAGCTTAGAAACCCTTGGTATCCTTGCCCTTGGCATTGTCGCCTTTTCAGTCGGAACGGCCGCAGGTGTAATCATGGGCAAAATAATGCACCGCATGACCGGGGGTCAGGTCAACCCGCTGATTGGGGCTGCCGGAGTCTCTGCAGTCCCCATGGCTGCCCGCGTTGCCAACAAGGTAGGGCAAGAGGCAAACCCGCAAAATTTCCTGCTCATGCAAGCAATGGGGCCCAATGTCTCGGGGGTTATCGGCTCCGCAGTCGCTGCTGGCGTCTTGCTCGCCATCGTTGGCGCCTGACGCTCAGCGATTTTTCCCTGACCTCCCTGCTACCGCGGCTCATCATTCGCATCTCCGGCAACGGGCAAGGGCCCCGGCAAATATATTTGGTTTTCTAAATATTAGAAGCTATTAACATTCTGATTCAATTGCATTAGAATACCGCGCAATTATTGGATCAATTCAGGAGTTAATTATGTCTATTGAACGCGCTGTATTGGTAATGGCCGGCATCATGGTGATGTTGACCACTGCCCTCGGTCTGTATCACCATGAGTACTGGCACTATTTCACGGCGTTTATCGGCCTGAACATGCTGCAAAGCGCTTTTACCGGCATTTGCCCGGCTGCCATGATATTCAAAGCTGTGGGATTGAAAGCTGAACGGGATCTGGCTGCACAATCATAGAATTATAATCCTACGGCCCGGGCTGAGACTGATCTCGGCCTGAGCCGAACGGAAACCATCAGAGGCCTGTCCTTGTTCGCCATGTGGTCGGTCTGGTTTTCGTCCTGCTGATCGATCAGGAAATGTTTCCGACCTTCAAGCTTATCGGCATTGACTAAGGCAAGGGAGCCTGCTTAATTGCTACCCGGCTCGTTGAATTCACAACTTGTCTTTATGAATTACCACTGTGGCCTTTTCTCGCAAATCGGCCAACATCATCCTTGCAGTACGGGTAGCGTCGATTAAAGCCAGTCTTTCGCGATCCTGGTCGGCCGCACCTGCACTATTGACATAAACACGACGCAGTTGGACAAGTGCGACTTGCCCATTCTCCTGAGGAAATGTAGCGATTGCAGGTTTGTCATCAAGCGGAGCGGGCATGGTAAACACTGCGGTGGATAATTCTTCGGGGATATCAGGACTCGAACGTTGCAGGCCATCCACAGACTTGACGGTCAGTTGTTCGGCGGATGCCAGGTCTGATAATGTTTCACCCTGTTGCAAGCGTGCAGCGAGTTCTTCTGCATGTTTCACAGCCCGGTTCCTGATCGCACTGGCCCTGGCCGCTTTTTTAACTTCTTCGGTAATCTCTTCGTAAGACATCAGTGTTTCAGGCCGAGTGTCAATTACCCTGATGATAAGGGCATCATTTTCACCGATTTCAATCGGTTCACTGTTGATCCTTTCAGATTTCAGGCGCTCACTGAACGCCACTCTCAACACATTTTTGTTTCCTCCAATGCCCGGTGAATCATTGTTCAGCGAAACCCAGTCAGTTGTCTGCAGTGACATGCCAAGCGCCTCTGCAACCGGTGTCAGGCTATCAGGGCGTTCATAGCTGATTTCAGCCATTCGCTCCGACTGATCATAATAGAGCTCGACCGCTCTTTTCTTCGCGTATTCCGACTGCAGCTGATCCTTCACTTCTTCAAACGACTTGACCTGCCTGGGTGTCAGATCATCGAGACGTATAAGATGAATACCAAAACTGGATCTCACTGGTTCGGATATCTGCCCTTTTTCAGTCAGGGCATAAAGTGCTTCCTCGAATGGCGGGACCATGACGCCACGTAAAACCTGGCCCAGACTACCCCCCTGCTGTGCGGAGCCAGGATCTTCAGAATATTCTTTTGCCAGTGACTCGAATGTTTCACCAGCGTCGAGCTTTTTCTGTATTTCATCAAGCTTACGCTGAACTTCGGGGGAATCTGCAAGCGTCTTTCCCTCATCCATAGTAAGTAGTATGTGACTGGCCGCACGCTGCTCTTCTACGAGATAACTATTGATGTTTTCCTCATAATACTGACGAATATTTTCTTCTGTGGCCTCTATTTTTGCAGCAAGTGATTGTGCATCAGAACGTACGTATTCAAACCTGATTTGCTCGGGGCGGGTAAATTCATCGTGGTGACTATCATAGTAGGCCTTCGCTTCCTCATCGCTAACCACCACATCCCCCTGGAACTGTTCGCTATCAACGATGACATAATCAATGTCTCGTTGCTGATTGAGCAGTTCTGAGTATTTACTGGCCTGTGCATCGGTTACGAAACCGCTGGTTTCGACAATGCGGGGAAGTATGCTGACCGCCCTGTCATCCCTCAGATAGCGCTCATAGCTCTCCGGCGTGAAACCTGACTGCCCCACGATAGAACGATAGTACTGAAAATCAAATTTACCGTTCTGGAAAAACCTTGGGTCATTCTGGATAACCGAAGCAAGTTCACCATTACCGACCTGAACATTGTTTTGCTGCGAGATCAGGTCAAGCAATTTTTCTTCGATCATTGAATCCAGGACTTGTTGTTGTATCTGCGGGTCGAGAATATCCGGCCGGTAACTTGCACCAAGCTGTCGTTGCAGGGCCTGGCGGCGGGCATCAAAACGTCGCCTATAGTCTTGCTGACTGATTTCCTCCCCGTTTACTTCTGCAACGATGTTTTCTCTGACCGGTGAGCCGAAATCTGTCACACCCAAAACTATAAAAGGCACACTAATCAGGATCACTATTCCCCAGGCGACCCAGCCTACTAAACGATCACGTATTGCTTGTAACATGTTTACCCTGCGTTATCGGCGTATTCTCTGTAATACCCATAAAAAAAGGCGTCAGCTATTGACGCCTTGATCGTAATGGCGGAGCGGACGGGACTCGAACCCGCGACCCCCGGCGTGACAGGCCGGTATTCTAACCAACTGAACTACCGCTCCGAATTGGTGGGCGCTGCAGGGATCGAACCTGCGACCCTCGCCTTGTAAGG
>JBFFRZ010000151.1:0-6997 GCA_041572715.1 Gammaproteobacteria bacterium | reverse complement strand
TCGCATCAGGAAGACACACCTGAAAGAGCACGAACGCAAGTCTGCGATGAGAAAAACCGCATAAATCCACATAATTTTATATATTTTACAATGGTTTATTAGGTTTTATTAATGTAAAATAACATGCCTCTGACACAGCGTATTGACGCCGCATTCATGGGCTGACCACTCTGAATTCATAACCCCAGCCACAGGTGCCCGCCAAACACGGGCACCTGTAGAAGACTGGTCAAATGACAAGGGAAGCCCTGCGTGGCGCGTATCATGTGCCGCAGCGGTGTTTACAAAGCCGCGCCAAAAAGAACGATTGAACCGAGAAGAAAAACAGCAACCAGCTACATTGGTTTCGATATCCTAACCAATGTCGCTCCAACATGATGGCTGACCAAAGTTGCAGACTGATTTTGCATCGTAGTTGCTCATTAGTTAGTTGAACAAATAAAATTAAAAACCTTACCAGGTCTTGTATGGCAGGAATTTGCCATTCATGGTTATAACCACCCGGTCACCTGCCGGATTCTCTTCCTTATCGATGTGCATGGAGAAGTCTATGGCCGACATGATGCCGTCGCCGAACTTCTCATGGATGATTTCCTTGATGGTAGGCCCATAAACGCCACACATCTCATAAAAGCGATACAGCACAGGATCTGTCGGTATGATCTGATCCCACGTCTTCGTCGGATACTCCTGCAGTGCCAGACTTACCCCACCAGGCAGACCCAGGGCCTCGCAGATTTTATCGGCATTCTCTGCCGGCATACTATTCATACCCAGACAGGCTGAAGTCGTAAATACCGGTGACAATCCTGCCTTTTCAGCAATCTCTTCCCAGGACATCTTGCATGCTTTCTTTGCTGTCAGAATTTCAAGAGTCATATCCTCTTTAGTCATCATCGATGATTGATTTGATGAAACCAGTTTCAGGTTCGCCGCTTCATTTGCCATTTCCTTTCTCCTTAACTAAACAAGTTAAATTAGTGAATTAACATAAAAGGTATCCATTTGCCCATCGATACCACCCAACAATAAACTGGAGCCCGATACGTTCCATCCTGTAAGTGCACTATGCGTGCCAACCATTCATTAAATCTCTATCTAACTGTTTTTATTCGGTTATTTGACAATGCATCCACTCCACAATCGTTACGATAATTCGTAATTTATGAATTTTCGTAGTAGTAGTACGATTTTTCGTAATAAATAGTGGTTTTTGCTATGATCCTGAACCATGAACATGGACTCGTTATTTTTCAGCAATCTCGATGCCGGGCTAGCGGTCTTGCCGACTGAAGATCGCATCATCGATGCAAACCCCGCTGCGAGCGAGTTACTGGGCTACAGCTACGATGAATTACTTTCTCTGAGGGCCAGTAAGCTGTTCAGAAGCACCCTGCCCGAGTTAATCACCTTCTCGCAGAGACTGATTGAGAAAAAAAGCGGCTGGACAGAGGATCTTGAGATTCATGACAAGGATGGACAGGCCATACCCATCGAATGCAATGCGGTGTGTAGTGAAGCGGATAATGATCTCTTGATACTGACCCTGCGTAGCAAGGCCATGAAAGAGCTTCGACAGAACAACACCATGATCAGGGATTATCTTGAGGGCGGCCTCATTGAATGGATGCGGGCCGAGAAACTGTTCAAGGAGTTTGAGCAACAGAATGAACTGATTCTAAAGGCCGCGGGGGAAGGCATATACGGCGTCAATGTTCAGGGCAACACAACCTTCATTAATCCGCTGGCAGTAGAGATTCTTGGCTGGAGCGATAATGAGATACTCGGGCTAAATATTCACAAGCTGATTCATCATACGCATGCCGATGGCGGTTATTACAACGAAACCGACTGCCCGATTTTTTCCGCGTTTCGTGATGGAAAAGTCTACCATGTCGAAGACGAGGTCTTCTGGAAAAAAGACGGCACACCCGTTCCAGTCGAATATACCAGCACACCCATACGTGAACATGGTGAACTGGTCGGGGCCGTGGTGGTGTTTCGGGATGTGAGTCAACGAAAGCAGGCTGAAGCGGAACTCAAGGCCGCATTGAATGAAGTTGAAAGGCTCAAACAGCGGCTAGAACTGGAAAATAGCTACCTCATGGAAGAAATCCGCGAGGACTACAATTACCATTCTATTGTCGGCCGCAGTGAAGCTTTACGACAGGTTATTCGCCAGATCGAGCTGGTCTCCCCTACTGACGCCAATGTGCTGATCACCGGAGAATCAGGTACGGGAAAAGAATTGATTGCGCGCGCGATCCATGAAAGTAGCCCGCTCAGTGATCGCCCGCTGATACGCGTGAACTGTGCTGCGATACCGCATGACCTGTTTGAGAGCGAATTTTTCGGCCATGTGAAAGGCGCATTCACCGGAGCGATGAGTGACCGTATAGGACGGTTTGAACTTGCCGACAACGGCACACTGTTCCTGGATGAAGTCGGTGAAATACCACTTTCACTACAAGGCAAACTGCTACGGGTTATCCAGGAAGGCACATTCGAACGCGTCGGCGACACTCGCACACGAAATGTAAAGGTCAGGATTATTGCAGCCACCAACCGTGACCTGAGAAAAGAGGTGGATGCGGGCAAGTACCGCGAGGACCTGTATTTTAGATTGAACGTTTTTCCAATTGAATCCGCGTCATTACGCAAGCGAATTGACGATATACCCTTGCTCGCCAATCACTTCCTCGACGCCGCCTGCAAACGATTTGGCAAACCGGACCGCTATATCAGCAAGGGCAGCATGATGACGCTGCAAGCATACCACTGGCCCGGAAATATTCGTGAACTGGAGAATGTTATTGAACGCGCCGTGATCGTATCGAATTCGAAAAAGATCGATATAGACCTGCCTGTTAGTGATGGCGCGGCGAATAGGCACGGAAATGACCTGCCTGTTGAGCCCGTTGACAAGACGATAATGACCGATAGCGAGCGCCAGCAACGCGACCGGCAAATTATAATTAAGGCGCTGCAACAGACCGGTGGCAAGGTATTCGGCCCAGGTGGCGCGGCGGAGTTACTGGATGTAAAACCCACTACACTGGCCTCAAGAATAAAACGGATGGGCATTGATAAGGCGTCATACAGCTAGTCAATGAGTATGACGGGCTTGTTCACTCATAGTAGCAAGATTGTTCACGCGGTTCCCTGTAACGCTGTTTTATGCGCTAAACTTGCCTTTTAAGCCGCTTTCAGGTTAATGATTGCCTTTGCGCGCAGAAGCCTCTGCAGCGAATAAGTAGCGATAACAACAGTATTACGGCAAGGAGCTTACAGTGTGGAGATCAGTATCAATAATCTGCTTGATGATCCCGTTGTTGTATACACCCATTATCTGTGCATCGCCGAATAACGTTCTACGAATTGCAACAACCACGTCAGTTGAAAGTTCCGGCCTGCTGAAATATCTGCTGCCACATTTCATCAAGCTACATCCTTATGATATAAAAATTATCGCGGTAGGCAGCGGTAAAGCTTTGCGCATGGCTCGTACAGGTGATGCTGATGTCATCCTCGTACATTCGCCTGAAGCTGAAAACAGATTCGTCGATGAAGGCTATGGCATTAATCGACAGGATATAATGAAAAACGATTACGTGCTGGCCGGACCAGGTGAGGACAAGGCCGGGATTGGCTCCGCTACCAGCATAGATGAAGCGCTCGCACGGATCGTAAAATCAGGAAATGCATTCATTTCCCGGGGTGACGACTCGGGAACGCACAGGGAGGAATTATACTTGTGGAAGAATGCGGACATTGATCCGTTTGGTAATGACTGGTACATAGAAACCGGCACGAGCATGGTTTCCAGCCTGAGAACTGCCGAAGAAATGAATGCTTACATACTGATTGACCGCGCAACCTTCCTCACGCAACATCAACAGGGGTTCAGCATCCTTTACGAAGACAGGATAAAACTTTCATCGACCTTTAATGTCATTGCCGCCAACCCGGAAAAGAATAAAGGCGTGAATGCGGAAGCAGCCTTGAACCTGATCAACTGGCTGACATCAGCACACGGACAGGCCACCATCGCAGGGTACAGCCACAACGGCCAGCAACTATATAGCCCAACCAGGCTATCGCCTGGAAACACTCAGTAGTCATAGCTATGAACGCCTGGTCAGTATCCATACGTGCCAAATTTTTTCTTCTGTTTACGCTGGCACTCATCGTGCTCAGCGGCATCGTTTATTATGCTTCAACGTTATACACAAACACGCTGGAAAGAGAGCATTCTGTTTCAGAACAAACCAGTGAAGCGGTTCATTTAGCCCATGAAGCTGAATCCATTTTCAACGCCCAGTTAAATGCCTGGAAGAACGTATTGCTGCGAGGCAACGAAAGTAACAACTATCATCGTTACCTACAGAAATTTTATTCATCTGAACGTGAGGCACGTAAATCCATCCATGCACTACATGATGAAGTATCGGCAATAGCGGACATTCGTGTAAAAACCGAGCAACTGATCACTGAACACAAACAGATGGGCCGCCAACTGCGTGAGGCAATACGCATATTCAACGATACAAAAGTTAACGCCGGACAAGTAACTGATCAGTTTGTCGCCGGCCTCGAGGAGGCTCCGATTAAGTTACTAAGTGAAATCACTGATGATTTGCAGGATTACCGCATGAGCAGGCTGGGTAAACTGGCGCGGAATCGAATACAACAGGAAAAATACCTGTTTATCATGGTCGCGATTGTATTGCTGATTTCCCTTGCCGCGTACATCTGGCTTGTTGATAAAAATATCGCCCTGCCTGCCGAACGCGCCAGCTACCTGGCGGACGTAATCAACAATGCCCAGCGAGTAGCCAAGTTTGGCTCATGGGATTGGGAATCTGCCCACAACCGCCATTTCTGGTCAGACGGCCTGTATCAAATACTGGGCATCGACAAAACCGAGCCTGCATCCCTGGAAAAGTTTCTGCGGGCACTGCATGAAGATGACCGTGAAAGGACACGGGCTGCCATTGACAATGCCATCAAAAATTATCAATCGTTCGAGCTGGAAGCTAGAGTACAAAATAACGGTAAGGGAGAGCAGGTTGTTCAGCAACGCGGTGAAGTCAAAAAACTGGGCGCAGATGGCAGCTACCGCATGACCAGCATAATCTATGATGTTACCGAGCGCACACATTCAGAAAAACGTCTCGAATACCTGGCCAACTATGACACGTTGACCGGACTCCCAAACAGAAACCTGTTCCAGGATCGTTTGCGGCATGCCATGGCCCAGGCCGACCGCCATAAAAAACAAATGGCATTACTATACCTTGATCTAGATCACTTCAAGGCTGTAAATGATGCACTGGGTCATCAGGCTGGCGATGAATTACTCGTCGAAGCCACCAAACGCATCAAGCATAATATCAGGCAGAGTGATACCGCTGCTCGTCTTGGTGGCGATGAATTTACCATCGTACTGGAACAACTCGACAACCATACCCAGGTCACCCAGGTGGCAGAGCATATACTCGCTGCGCTCAGCAAGGTATACCAGATTGACTCGCATGAAGTTTTTGTTTCAGCCAGCATGGGGATCACTTTCTATCCATCAGATGGCAAGGATGTCGACAGTCTGCTGCAAAATGCCGACTCGGCGATGTATCTCGCTAAAGAGCGCGGCCGGGATACCTACTATTTCTTTACCGAAGAGCTCAACAAACGCGCCCAGGAAAGACTCTTGCTGGAAAACAGCCTGCGCATGGCACTGGACCGCGATGAGTTCCAGCTACACTTTCAGCCGCAAGTTGAGCTGGAAACCGGGCGCATCGTTGGTGCGGAAGCACTACTGCGCTGGTTACCTCAGCAGGACGCGGTCAGCCCCGAACAGTTTATTCCCGTGCTTGAGGAGACCGGGCTGATTGTACAGGTTGGGAAATGGGTACTGGAGCAAGCCTGCATGGCCGCGATAGGCTGGCAAAACCAGGGCTTCAAGGATTTACGTATCGCGGTAAATCTGTCCGCCAGGCAGCTTCGCCAGGCAGACATCACTGAAATCATTAAAAGTGCGCTTGAATCCAGCCAGCTACCCCCTGAACTGCTTGAAGTTGAACTCACCGAAAGTACGCTGATTGATGAGAATATCAGCAAAGAAAACCTGCGGCGGATGGAACAGCTTGGTTTACATATCGCCATTGATGATTTTGGAACCGGTTATTCATCGCTGAGTTACCTCAAGCAATATTCAGTTGATATTCTGAAAGTAGACCGGTCATTTATCAATGACATCACTCATGACAGTGACGATGACGCGGTTACCTCGGCAATTATCGCCCTTTCACATCAGCTTAATATGAAAGTAATTGCTGAAGGCATCGAGACTCCGGAGCAGTATAACTTTCTGAAAAAAGCAGGCTGCGATCAGGGACAGGGCTTTTTTATCGGACGTCCCATGGTCAATCATCAGTTTGAACAGTGGATGCAAAGCCATTACATTAAAGAGCAGGACGGTGCGTACTGGGGTCAGTACGATGGTTCAAAAAAACAAACAAAGGTGGTCTGAACCAATTCCTTACGGTGACCGTGCATGGTAAAACATCCCTGATGTGTAGTGGTCGCAATCTGACCTGACAGGCACTATCCTATGTGTACGGCGATCAATTGAGGTCGCCACACAAAACGGTCATTAATAAAAACGCATAAAACACATGTTTTGCGATAATAGCTTCTGAGGAAAATACAAATACCTTAGAGCTCAGAGTTCCTCTAGCAGTTTCTTTTTCTTGGTTTGGAATTCCTGTTCGGTGATTACACCTTCAATTCGTAATTTGTTCAGTTCCCTGAGTTTTTGCGCTGTATTACCTGGTGGCTTCATGTCTAGCGGTAAAATATTAGTTACATCCGATTGAATTAACTTTGATTCTGTCACACCAGCACGTCCTTTTTCATCATCGACTTGTTGTAGCAAACTACGCGCCATCCACATTCCCATTTTTACTTCTTGCCAAACAAAATAATTCTTTGCCGCCTC
>JBFFRZ010000150.1:0-7022 GCA_041572715.1 Gammaproteobacteria bacterium | reverse complement strand
GCGATGGCATTCAGGAAACGTATGGGCCACACTTCCTCTGTCAATGCCCTCTCACGCTACAAGTAGACTGTCTTTATCCTCTTTTAATAGCGCGTACTAATAATAGCGTGTACTAAATCGCTACTACCCCAAAAAGTTTGGCTCAGTATGCTACCTCCCTCTGCCTGCTACCCAAGGGTTATTTGCTCAGCAAAGCTTTTTTCATATCGATCCATAATAGCCTGCTTGTCACAGGCATGGTTCTGCGTACCCTCATGCTCAATCTTGATGCCGCCCATTAACGAGGCGATCTGCCCGGTGGTTTTCCAGTCCAGATCATTCAACAAGCCATACAGCAGCCCTGCGCGGTAGGCATCGCCGCACCCGGTAGGGTCCTTGATATCGCTGACCTGAACCGTCGGGATATTGATTTGCTCACCATCGGTATAGATGACCGATCCTTCGCCGCCCCTGGTGACAATATAGGCTTCCAGTTGTGACGCAATCTCGGATTCATTCATTCCGGTACGCTCCTGTACCAGCTGCGACTCGTAATCATTCACGGCCATCCAGGTCGCCTGCTCGATAAATGTTTTCAGGTCATCACCATCGAACATGGGCAGACCCTGGCCGGGGTCGAACACGAACGGGATACCTGCTTCGGCAAACTGGCGGGCGTGCTCAATCATGCCCTGCCGGCCATCAGGCGAGACCATGCCGATCCTGATACCGGCGTCCGTCGGCACCTGGTTGAGATGTGATTCGTTCATCGCGCCCGGATGGAAGGCCGTGATCTGGTTGTCATCTTCATCGGTGGTGATGAATGCCTGCCCGGTGTAGTTTTGTTCGAGCACCGTCAGGTATTCACGACTAATTCCGCATCGATCCATCCAGCTGGCATAGGGAATAAAATCACTGCCCACCGTTCCCATCGGCAAGGCATCGTCACAAAGCAGCTTCAGGTTATAGGCAATATTGCCGGCACAGCCTCCAAATTCCCGCCGCATTCCCGGTACCAGGAAGGAGACATTCAGCATGTGCACCTTGTCCGGCAGAATATGATTTTTGAACTTGTCGTGAAACACCATGATGGTGTCATAGGCAAAAGAACCACAAATTAGTGCGGACATGAACTTTCCTTATAAAAACTTAAGCAGCTATTCCAGTAGACCTGCACAGGCCCGAAAATATTTAATGGATTCCCGCTTACGCGGGAATGACATTTGGTGTTCAATTCAAGGTATTAGCCAGAAACCGGGGCAGGAGTATAAGTCCCCAGACAATCAATACAACCACCAGCGAGAGAAATACCGCGGCGGAACCCATGTCCTTGGCACGGCCTGCCAGCTCATGATGCTCCGTGCCGACACGATCCACCAGGGTCTCTACTGCAGAATTCAGCAGTTCAACCACCAGCACCATCAGTACCACACCCACCAGCAGTGCCTTCTCGACCGGGGTCTGACCTAGCCAGAAGCCGGCCGGCACCATGATAACGGCCAGCGCCAGTTCCTGGCGAAAGGCCGCTTCATTAATAAACGCTGCGTGAAATCCCTTAAGTGAATAGCCAAAGGCCTTGATAATGCGATCCAAGCCGGTAGCGCCCTGGCTGGCCATGATCAGGATGATGGTTTCCAGGCCAGGTCCAGCTCGCGGGCCGCTTTCACGTCATCCAGACGTTTAACCGGCAGGCTGACCGGCGCGGACTTCAGGATATTCACATCGGTGTGCGCCTCTTCATCAATCTTGATCATCGCCTCGACGAAATTATCCAGCGTGGCCTTGTCCTCGGTCTCGGTCGGTTCAATCAACAGGCATTCCGGTACCAGCAGGGGGAAGTAGGTCGTTGGTGCGTGATGCCCATAGTCCAGTAAACGCTTGGCATAATCCATTGCAGTGGCATTGAGCTCTTTCGCCTGCCGTTTCATGGTGACAATAAATTCATGGGTCGCACGCCGACCATCAAAGGCCAGGTCAAATCCGGCAGCCTTCAGCCGGGCCATCAGGTAATTGGCGTTCAGCGTGGCATACTCAGCAACCCGTCGCATACCACCCCGTCCAAGCAGCCTTGCATAAACATAGGCTCGCAGCAGCACCCCGGCATTACCACCAAAGGCCGAGAGCCTGCCAATCGTTTGCGGAATATCCTTTTCATCTGCCCAGCGGTACTGGTCATCCTGTTGCACGGCCAGCGGTATCGGTATGAACGGCAGCAGGCGCTCACCGACACCGATCGCTGCGGCGCCGGGGCCACCACCACCGTGCGGCGTGGAGAAGGTTTTATGCAGGTTCAGGTGGATGACATCAAAACCCATGTCGCCCGGACGCACCTTGCCCAGGATCGCGTTCAGGTTTGCCCCATCGTAGTACAGCAGGCCACCGGCATCATGCACGATACGGGCTATCTGCATGATCTGCCGCTCAAACACACCCAGTGTAGAAGGATTGGTGAGCATGAGTCCCGCTGTGTTTGGGCCCACCGCCGCTTTCAGCGCCTCGAGATCGACATCCCCTTCCTTGTTGGTTGGGATCTCTTTCACTTTCATGCCGCACATCACGGCGGTAGCCGGATTGGTACCATGCGCGGCATCCGGCACCAGCACCTCGACCCGGTCGACATCGTTACGCGACTGGTGGTATGCCCTGATCATCGCCATGCCCGCATACTCGCCCTGGGCCCCGGCCATGCCGGCGACCGACATGCCTTTCATGCCAGTGACGTCCTTGAGCATTTCCTGCAGTTCGTAAACGCAGCTGAGGTAGCCCTGTGAGGCATTGTTATGACTCAGCGGATGCCGCCCTACCAGTCCGGGCAATAGCGCCAGCGAATTACAGGCACGCGGGTTGTATTTCATGGTGCATGAACCCAGCGGGTAGAAATTGGTATCAATCGAAAAGTTTTTTTGCGACAGCTGCGTGTAATGGCGCACCGCCTGTAATTCAGATACCTCCGGCAGTGTCGGCTGGTCCTGCCTGAGCATCTCCTGCGGTATCTGGCAGGAAAACTCCCCTTCAGGTGCCTGGCCGCCGGCCTGGCGGCCCTGTGATGAGTGTTCAAAAATCAGCATGCTATCTATTCCGTTTCTGCCTCTGCCGGCGTGTCCAGGGCCGCTAGTGCGGCATCGTAATCCGGCTCATCCGCAATCTCGTTGACCAGCTGCGTGTATATGACCTTGCCGTCGGTATCGATGACTACCACCGCCCGTGCGGTGATACCCGCGAGGGGACCGTCTTCAATCAGCACGCCATAGTCCTTGGCAAAATTACGTGAGCGCATCATGGAAAGCGCAACCACGTCTTCCAACCCCTCAACACTGCAGAACCGCCCCTGCGCAAACGGCAGGTCGGCGGATATCACCAGCACCACGGCATCGGGCAGCCTGCCCGCGTGCTTGTTGAAGGTCTTGGTCGAAGTCGCGCAGGTTGGCGTATCCAGGCTGGGCACTATGTTCATGATGATTTTCTTACCTGAGAAATCTGACAGTTTTTTATTGGCCAGTTGTCCATCGACCAGCACAAAGTCTGGTGCCGGCGAACCTACCGCCGGTAAATCGCCAGTGGTATGCAGCTCATTGCCTTGCAGGGTTACAGTTGCCATTGTTTTCTCCAGGTAGTCAGGGCGCTAGGCCATTTTGGGTTGCACCGGGCAAGGTGCCTTGGATTGCAGGGAAACCACCCGGTCGAGTAGTTCCGTGTAGCGTTGTAAATCCGCCATCGTCTTGGTCTCTGTCGCACACACGAGCATGCAGTTTTCCAGTTCGGGGTAATCACCCGACAGGTCATAACCAGCCTGAATGCCATGGGCCGACATGGTTCTCAGTACCGTGCCCACATCTGCATCAAGCTTCAGTACGAACTCGTGGAAACCGGGGCCACTGAACATCGGCGTTACGCCATTGATCTGGCTCACCATCGACAACAGGTTATTGCTGTTCTCATGAGAGCTGGCGGCCACCTGTCGCAGTCCATTCGCACCGAGTATCGACATGTGTATGGTCGAGGCGGTCACCACCAGTCCCTGGTTGGTACATATGTTAGAGGTCGCCTTTGAGCGTCGTATATGCTGCTCCCGTGCCTGTAAGGTGAGTGCATAACCCACCTTGCCATCCAGGTCCACGGTTTTGCCAATGATACGTCCCGGCATTTGCCGCACAATAGATTGGCGGCAGGTCATGAATCCGTAATAGGGTCCACCGGATGACAGTGGCGCTCCCAGCGGCTGTCCTTCACCGCAGGCAATGTCCGCGCCCTGCTCACCCCATTGGCCCGGGGGTTTCAGCAGCGTCATGGCCAATGGATTAACGACCGCGATCACCAGTGCATCGCGCGCATGCGCCCAGTCCGTGAACACGTCGGTGGATTCCAGTTTGCCGAAAAAATTGGGCTGGTTAATCACTACCGCGGTAATGTCTTCGTCCTCGAATGCCGACAGTGCGGCATGGTCGGTCAAGCCCGTTTCATGGTCGAAGGGGAGTTCGATGATTTCAATGTTCTGATGCCGGGTAAGCGTGGTGGTGACATGACGATAGACAGGATTGAGTGTGCCGGGTACCAGGATTTTTCTCGATTTTGACTTGCGGTTGGCACGTACTGCCATCAGCACCGCCTCCGCAAGGCCCGATGCGCCGTCATATAAAGAGGCATTGGACACATCCATGTCCATCAGCGAGGACATCATGGTCTGGTATTCATAAAGCAGCTGTAAGGTGCCCTGGCTGGCCTCCGCCTGGTAAGGCGTATAGGCACTGTAAAATTCACCACGGGTCGTAATCTGCCAAACGGCGGCCGGAATGTGATGTTCGTAGGCACCCGCACCAATAAAGTTCAGCGCAACGCTATCCTGGTTGGCGCGCTCATGCATGATGCGCGTGATCTCCATCTCGCTGATACCGTCCGGCACGTGCGCCAGGCCGTCAATTTTCAGTTCTGCCGGGATCTCGTCAAACAGATCATCGATATCGTTGATACCGATCGCTTCCAGCATGGCACGGGTATCTTCTTTCGTGTGGGGAATAAAAGGCATGTTAGCTGTATCTATAAAACGGTAATTTATTGGTAATAAGACTAGCCCGGATGTGAGATTTTTCTTCCAGACAAGGCGAATTCGCACGCAGGAGCGCAGTGTATAGGGAATACATGAGCATCCGAGTACGAATTCAACACAGTATGGGAGAAAAAGATCATGTCCGGGGTGGGCTTATTCTTCGTCTTCGCAGTGAATCTCGTAGGCATCCGCATCCAGCAAGTTCTCCAACTCATCCGGATCACTGATACGCATCTGGAAAATCCAGCCATCTTCGTAGGGCTGGTCATTGACGAGTTCAGGACTATCGGTCAGATCGGCATTGGTCTCAATGATTTCTCCGCCAACGGGCGCATAGATGTCCGATGCGGCCTTGACTGACTCAACGACGGCGCAAGCCTCTTCAGCCTCGAACTCGGCACCGATTTCAGGCGTCTCGATGAATACCATATCGCCCAGTGCCGCCTGTGCATGATCGGTAATGCCGACAGTAACCAGGTCGTCTTCGTCTATACGTACCCATTCATGACTCTTGGTATATTTCAGGTCACCAGGTATCTCACTCATGGTCAATCTCCAGATTAATGGTTATCAATATTATTCAACGCAGGCCTGACCGTTTCTGGCGAAAGGCGGCTTGACGATTCTAGCCCTGAGGCGTTTGCCCCTGACATCAACTTCACAATGGTCACTGGTACCCTTGGGGATCCTGGCCAGGCCGATGGAACGATTAAGTGTAGGAGAAAATCCGCCACTGGTCAGCTCTCCCGTTCCTTCAGCCGTAATGACCGCCTGGTGTGTTCGCATGACACCCCTGTCTTCCAGCAACAGGCCGACGAAACGATTTTTTACGCCATCCGCCTTTTGTTGTTGCAGTGCCTGTCGACCGATGAAATCACGATCTTCCGGTTCCCAGGCTATGGTCCATGACAAGCCCGACTCGAGCGGGCTGGTGGTTTCGTCCATGTCCTGTCCGTAAAGGTTCATGCCCGCTTCGAGCCTGAGCGTATCGCGCGCGCCCAGGCCACAGGGCCTGACGCCGGCATCGGTTAATGCGGACCAGAAACGGGCGGCATCCGTCTCGGGTACCATGATTTCAAAGCCATCTTCACCGGTATAGCCGGTGCGGGCAATAAACCAGTCACCACTAAATGCACCCACAAACACCTTCAGCTCCGCGGCAACCGCCCGTGCGTCGTCTGGCATCGCCTGCATGGCCTTGTCGCGCGCATTTGGACCCTGGATGGCAATCATGGCCAGGTCCTCACGAAACTGCATATTCACGTCATCGGTCAGCTGCTGCTGAATCCAGGCAATATCCTTGTCCGTTGTTCCGGCATTGACCACCATGCGGTAGTGCTGGTCGGTAAGGTAATAAATGATGAGGTCATCAATCACGCCGCCATCCGGATTGAGCATGCAGCTATACAATGCCTTGCCCGATGACTTGAGCTTGTCTACATCATTTGCCAGCAGCCGCTGCAAGAATGGCTTGCTGCCGCTACCGGTGAAATCCAGCACTGACATATGAGACACGTCGAACATACCTGCATCCTGGCGCACGGCATGATGCTCGTCCTTCTGCGATCCATAGTGAAGCGGCATGTCCCAGCCGGCAAAGTCGACCATCTTGCCGCCTGCATCACGATGGGCCTGGTTCAAAACTGTCAGTTTGCTCATAATCAATTCCGGCCTGCCGTAAATAAAAAAGGGGCGACAGTTACTGAACAAGAACATTGCTCAATAATTGTCGCCCCTCTGTCCTGATACCTGAGAGATTGAGGATAATCCAGCCCCTTTCCCCTTCGGTGAGCGGTTTACCGCTACTCTCCAGAGCCAAACATTGCCTGTGGTCCATTTGCCTGAGCGTTTCCGGACGGGTTGCGCCTTCGGCGTTTTCTCCAGTTCAGCGCGGCCTGATCTGAGAAAATCTCTCCCACTGGGATTAAAATCGAAGTGGCATTTTACTGGTGATTGGGGGTGAAACCAAGAAAATTCAGGGTATTTTTGGAAAATAACG
>JBFFRZ010000149.1:0-7048 GCA_041572715.1 Gammaproteobacteria bacterium | reverse complement strand
GATGCATCAACCTGGCCGAACAGCTCCTGCTTCCATTCCTCAATCGGATGCTCATACTGTAGTAATGGCGGCATATCTTCGGCAGCGAAAATGGCTTCACCATAAGGTGTTTCGGGTGATACCAGCAGGTTATTGAGCTGCTTCTTGTGGGCTATCTCCCGAAGCTGCTCAAGCCAGCCGGTCTTACTGGAGTGGTAAACCTCGGTTTTAACTGAAGTCATGTTCTCCGTTAACAGCGCGATACGCTGTTCATGATCCCAGGTCTTTTCTTCAATCACCGAATAATCCAGCTGCGGCGTACTCGCCAGGGAGTCCCGCGGACTTTCGCGTAATCGACCCAAGATAGCTTCACGCGCGGTCATACTTTATTTTCCTCATTATGCAAAACTTCCAGTCGTTCATGTAAAGACCTTGAAGCGACTGCCGGCATTTGCCGACTGATCGTCCATTTGCCCATTTTTGCCGGTATCATCCAGCGCATACGTGTTACAGACCAGGTCATTAAACGATAAAGTACAGGTGAACGATGCAGGATTGCCCACGTCTTCCAGACCATTGCTTCAATCAGCTTTTTCCTGGCACCGGCCTGCTTGACTGCGTGCCCCTCAACGGACTCCTGGCGCAAACGCTTGAGCAAATCCGGTATTGGTATTTTAACCGGGCATACTTCTCCACAGGCGCCACACAGGGTGCAGGCCGTCGGTAAATCACCCGCCACCTCCATGCCATACATCTGCGAGGTCACCAGCTTGCCGATAGGTCCCGGATATACTGCACCGTAGGCATGCCCACCCACCCGTGTATAGACCGGGCAATGATTAATACAGGCACCGCAGCGGATACAGCGCAGGGTATCCCTCAGCTCCGCATCGCTGTACATTGATGTCCTTTCGTTATCCAGCAGCACCAGATGAATCGAACCCGGCCCATCCTTTTCACCCGGCTTTCGAGGCGAGGTGATCATGTTGAAATAGGTGGTGATATGTTGTCCGGTCGCGGATCTTGTCAGCAGCGATAACAACGGCGGCACATGCTCCAGGCGTTCAACCACTTTTTCGATTCCCATCACCGCGATATGCACCGGTGGCGTGGTTGTCGACATTCTTCCATTACCTTCATTTTCAACGAGGCAAAGTGTGCCACTTTCCGCCACTGCGAAATTCACACCAGAAATACCAATATCCGCCTGCATGAACTTGTCGCGCAGTAATGCCCTGGCGTTTTGTGTCATTGCATTCACATCATCGGTATAGGGTGTGCCGTGCTTGTCCGCCATCAGCTGTGCGATCTGTTCCCGGTTTTTGTGAATGACCGGCATGATGATGTGTGAGGGTGTTTCACCAGCAATCTGCACAAGGTATTCACCGAGGTCCGATTCAAGGCATTCGATGCCATGCGCCTCCATAAACCGGTTCAGATCCATCTCTTCCGAAACCATTGATTTTCCCTTGATGACACTGCGTGCATCATGCTTCTGTGCAATCTGCAAGACGATTTCACAAGCCTCATCTGTTGTTTGCGCCCAGTGCACCTGGATGCCGTTCTGCCTGCACCGCGTTTCCAGCTGCTCGAGTAGCTCGGGCAGTTTTGCCAGTGCGTTCTGTCGAATAGCCGCGGCCAGATCACGTAATCGCGACAACTCGGCTTCATCCGGAAACTGTGCCTTGCGTTTTTCCATCAGGCCATCCATCGCGCGACGAAAGTTACTTCGAATCAACGGGTTCTGTAGCTCAATATGACTGCGCTCATTGAAAGAGTTTTTAATCTTTTGCATAACACCGCTTCCAGATAAATTCGGCAATATGCATGCATTCAATGTCGATTCCACGATGTCTCATATGGCCGGCAATATTCATCATGCAACCACAATCACCCGTAACCAGTTGTTCGGCACCAGTCGCGCTGATTGCATCCACCTTGTCCTGCACCATGGCTGATGAAACTTCGTCATGCTTAATAGCAAAAGTACCTCCGAAACCACAGCATTCGGCCGCGCGCGCCTGCTCAAGCAGGGTGACTCCGGCAAGCTGGTTCAACAAACCGGTGCCCTCCTCTGCCACCTGCATGGTACGACGTGATGAACAGGAAACATGCTGTGCAACCCTTGTCGGCCGCCCGAGATCCTCCAGCCTGACGCACAAAACCCGGTTAAGAAACTCGGTAAACTCATAGACACGCTCCGCAAGCGCGTTTACGTGGGACTCTCTGGCGTGTCCTTTGAAGAGTCGGGGATAATCAAATCTCATGGTGCCGGCACAGGAACCCGATGGAATAACGACAGGGATATCCTTTGGAAACAGGTCCAGTTGACTCTCTATAACCGCCAGTGACTCGTTGACATACCCTGAATTCATAGCAGGCTGGCCACAGCAACTCTGGCCCTGCGGGAAAACCACATCGATACCTTCGCGTTCAAGTATCCTGATTGCGGACACCCCCGCCTCGGGGTAGATCAGATCTACCAGACAGGTGCCATAGAAATAGACCTCTGCCGGTTTCTGCGATGGATAATTACGCATCTTTAATACACGGTATGGTTGACACAGATATTTTTACTGGCTGAAAGGTAATCGCGCTCACCATGTCTTCGAGGGCTCGATGCAGTTGATATTGCGATACATTCTGAATCGCGGTTCCGGAACCTTAGACGCTCACGCTGGGGAAAACAAGCACACTTGACTAATAGCAACGTCCCCGATGGGCCATTGGCTCGATCAACTGCTTAGTCTGCGCCAATAGGTTGGACGCCAGTAATACAATACCGTCGTGTCCTGGAAAGGATAGGTTACTGAATAGTCTTCGCCGCGTTTGGGCGTTTCGATATTGTCTCTTTCAGGGTTAAGCGGACGCCAGTTTTTATCCCGCCGTCTACCCGGGATCGGCTTTTGGGCCTGCAACGCCTTGCGGCGTGAACAGCCGCCAAACTCAATGTAGTTCTTTTGTGCCTGGCGCAGAGACACGTCATTCACCCCTCCGACCATGTCCGCAAAACGTAGCTGGGACAGATCATCTTCCCAACGGCAAATCGGACAGGTCTCATGGTTGCCTGGCTGGCGTCGAAAAACCACATAGCCACAGCAAGGGCATGGGAACTGAATTTCTGGTTGAGTAAAAACCATATCTTTGAGAAATATAAACGAAAAGGGGCGCCTTTGGCGCCCCTTTTCTGCTGAATTCAATCAGATGATATCTAACTGACTTTTGGATCCAGTTCTCCACTGGCGTACCGCGCAACCATATCATCCAGTGAAATTGGCTTGATTCTGGATGCATGACCAGCACAGCCAAAAGCCTCGTAACGTGCCTTGCATATTTCCTTCATGGCCGCAGTTGATGCCTTGAGGAATTTGCGCGGATCAAAGTTAGACGGGTTTTCAGCCAGGTGCTTACGAACCGCACCGGTTGATGCCATGCGCAGATCTGTATCGATATTCACTTTGCGCACACCATGTTTGATCCCTTCCTGAATTTCCTCGACCGGGACGCCATAAGTTTCACCCATTTCACCGCCAAATGAATTGATGATTTCCAGCCAGTCCTGCGGTACAGAAGATGAGCCATGCATTACCAGGTGAGTATTCGGGATACGCGCATGAATTTCCTTGATGCGGTCAATTGCCAGGATGTCACCTGTAGGCGGACGAGTAAACTTGTAAGCACCGTGGGAAGTACCGATTGCGATTGCCAGGGCATCCACGCCGGTTTTCTTGACGAAATCTGCTGCCTCCTCAGGGTCGGTCAGCAGCTGTGAATGATCCAGCTTGCCTTCCGCACCATGGCCATCTTCCTCACCCATTTCACCAGTTTCCAGTGAACCCAGGCAACCCAGCTCACCTTCAACTGAAACACCACCAGCATGCGCGATATCGACAACAGTCTTGGTGACATCAACGTTGTATTCATAGCTGGAAGGCGTTTTCATATCGGCCATAAGCGAACCATCCATCATCACTGATGTGAAACCGGACTGTATAGAACGCAGGCATACTGCAGGTTCTGAACCATGATCCTGGTGCATAACCACCGGGATATGCGGGTACTGCTCAATGGCAGCAATAATCAGGTGACGCAAGAAAGGCTCACCCGCATAGGAACGGGCTCCGGCAGAACCCTGCATGATAACGGGGCTGTCTACCTCGTCAGCCGCCTGCATGATAGCGTGAACCTGTTCCATGTTATTTACATTAAATGCCGGCATGCCAAAGTCATTTTCCGCAGCATAGTCCAGCAATTGACGCATTGAAATAAGAGCCATTATCGTCTCCTCGCTTGTTTATTAAATTGATTTACTTCATTCATTTCCGGCACATGACAGTCATCTGGTCATGTATCCAGCTTGCAATATTCCGGAGTATACATTTCTCCGACCTTAACAATCTTCATCGCATTGGTGCCACCAATCTTGCCTGCAAGATCACCCTTGGTAATGATGACCAGGTCTCCATCACGCACAGCACCACGTCGCACCAGGTCATCAACGGCCTCCTTATTCACGATAGCGTGATCAGAGAAGTCCGGCGTAAAGCTGACCGGATAAACACCACGGTACAACGTAACCTTTCTGCGGGTTTCAACACGAGAGGTCATGGCATAAATCGGGATGCCTGAACTGATACGTGACATCCAGAGTGTAGTGGAGCCTGACTCAGTAAGCGCAATGATGGCAGCGACTCCAAGATGATTGGCGGTGTACATGGTAGCCATGGCTATCGCCTCATCAACATGGTCAAATGTCGTACCGGCACGATGCGTAGATATCATGGCTTCACGCTGTTTTTCAGCACCCACGCAGATCTTGCTCATTGCCGCAACGACCTTGGCCGGGTGCTTACCTACAGACGTTTCTGCAGACAACATGACGGCATCTGTACCATCCAACACGGCATTCGCCACGTCCATCACCTCGGCCCGTGTCGGCGCATGATTTTCGATCATGGATTGCATCATCTGGGTTGCGGTAATTACGACCCGATTCATCGAACGGGCCTTGTGCACCAGGTTTTTCTGCACACCGGGTAGCTCTGGATCACCAATCTCGACACCAAGATCTCCCCTGGCAATCATGATGGTATCGGATGCCTCAATGATGTCATCAATATTATCCAGCGCCTCCGCACGTTCAATCTTGGCGATAATCCCACCGTGCCCGCCCGCCTTGCGCAACAACTCGCGAGCCTGGTTGACATCGGCGCCTGTGCGCGGGAAAGACAATGCAAGATAATCGGCCTCCATTTCTGCCGCGGTCTTGATGTCTTCAATATCTTTTTCGGTCAAGGCGGCAGCTGATAATCCGCCACCCTGCTTGTTGATGCCCTTCTTGTCGGAGAGCTCGCCGCCGACAACTACACGACAGTTGATTTTTGGGCCTTCAACGTCATCAACCCAAAGCACTATCGCCCCGTCATCGAGTAACAGGGTATCTCCCCGTTTCACGTCATCAGGAAGTTCCTTGTAAACCAGGCCTACGGCAGTTTCATCGCCGGCTTCAATGTCCAGGTCAGCATCCAGTACGAACATCGAGCCCTCATGCAGCTCTACCTTGCCAGTCTTGAATGAGCCGATACGAATTTTAGGCCCCTGCAGGTCGGCAATAATACCCACCTGGCGACCACAGGCACGGGCCCGATTACGCACCGTTTCAACCCTCGCCTTATGCTCTTCTGCTGAACCATGGGAGAAATTGATACGACAGACATCCACACCCGCCTGAATCAGTTCATCAAGTGCCTTCGGATCATCAGTTGATGGACCCAGTGTCGCTACAATTTTGGTTCTTCTTGGCATAAACGCGTAAGTATCCTTTATTTTTTGGCCTGGGCCTCAAGCATGGCAACAGCCGGCAGTGTTTTGCCTTCCAGGTATTCCAGAAATGCACCACCAGCGGTTGATATATAGGACACCTTGTCATAGATGTCATATTTCTGTATCGCTGCAATCGTATCGCCACCACCTGCAAGAGAAAAACAGTCCGAATTGGCAATCGCCATTGAAACTGTCCTGGTGCCCTCGCCAAACTGGTCGAATTCGAAAACACCGACCGGGCCGTTCCAGACCACGGTGCCCGCCTTGGCAATGATATCTGCCAGCTCCTGCGCAGATTTTGGCCCGATATCAAAGATCATTTCATCATCTGCCACTTCCGATGCATCTTTCAGCGTGGCTTCGGCATCCTCGGAAAACTCCTTGCCAACGACCACGTCCACTGCGATTGGAATGTTTGCTCCGCGAGCTTTCATTTTCTCGATCAGCGCTTTGGCAGTATCTACCAGGTCATTTTCACACAGAGATTTACCGACATTATGGCCCATGGCTTTAAGGAAGGTATTGGCGATACCGCCACCAACAACCAACTGGTCTACTTTCTCGGACAATGATTCAAGTACCGTCAGTTTGGTAGAGACCTTTGAACCACCCACACTCGCGACCATGGGGCGCGCAGGTTCGGCCAGAGCCTTGGCCAGGTTATCCAGCTCATCGGAGAGCAACAGGCCGGCGCAGGCAACTGGTGCATGAACACCAACACCATGCGTTGAAGCCTGGGCCCTGTGGGCAGTTCCAAAGGCATCCATGACGAATACATCGCACAGGGCGGCATATTTTTTCGCCAGTGCCTCATCATCTTTTTTCTCGCCTGTGTTGAAGCGTACATTCTCAAACAATACGCACTCGCCATCTGCAACTTCAGGTGGGTTTTCCAGGTAGTCTTTGATTAGACGCACTTCTTTGCCCAGCTTTGAGGACATGTCTTCAGCGATCGGCTGCATTGAATTCTCATCATCCACCTTGCCTTCTTCAGGACGGCCACGGTGCGACATTACCTGCACTTTGGCTCCTGCCTTCATACAGTGTTCAATGGTTGGCATGGAAGCGGTAATCCGTGCATCAGATGTTACCTTGCCATCCTTGACAGGGACATTGAGGTCGGCTCGAATCAACACGCGTTTGCCGGCCAGATCAAGATCAGTCAGCTTGATGAAAGACATTGCTTAACTCCATTTAAATATTGCAAAAGTATTTTGGTAAACATGGCTTAACAAAATACTCCAGG
>JBFFRZ010000148.1:0-7057 GCA_041572715.1 Gammaproteobacteria bacterium | reverse complement strand
GTGATCGTTACCCATGGTTCATGGGTCGCATACAGCGCATGGCCGGGAATCAGCAATGCTATGAACGTAATTAATATTTTTCTCAACATTATTTTTCCATACAAAACTTAGGGGTCAAGCAACTGGTTTACCGTTACCGAACAAGAGAAAACGAAACACGGAAAATATAGCCCGATAAACGATTGCGATCGCTACAGGGTATTGAGCCATTTGACGATCTCGGCACCGAGTTTTTCTACATCCGCCTGCTTCATGTAATAGTGATCCGCACCGTCAACGACGACCTGTGCCGATTTGGCGTTACCGCCCTGCTTGATCAAGCTGGCACGTTTCCCGGCCATACGTAAAACAGCGGGAAAATCATTGCTACCGTAAATATCCAGTACAGGCACCTTCATGCCGGCAAACGGAAACTCCTCCTTCATCGGTTGCTTGTAATCCGTTGCGCCCGAACCAACGCTGATATAACCATCGAATTCCTTGTCCCCATTTTTATGAATATAGGACATCATCATATGCGCCCCGCAGCTGTGGGCGAGTACGATCACCCGCTCGTAGCCGGCTTCCCTGAGATACTGGAT
Source organism: Gammaproteobacteria bacterium (assembly GCA_041572715.1). Taxonomy (GTDB): domain Bacteria; phylum Pseudomonadota; class Gammaproteobacteria; order JAJDYQ01; family JAJDYQ01; genus JAJDYQ01. The sequence continues at coordinate 6,476 of JBFFRZ010000148.1, read as the reverse complement.
TGCGGCCCTGATACGGGGATAGGCGAAAGAAAAAATCGGCAAATAGTCAAAATACTTCGCATCCTTGCCAAGCACCGGCAGCTGTATCGACAACGTCGACCAGCCCTGTTCCGGCAACATGGTCCGTAATGGCTGAATCACCGTGGGCCAGGCCGGATGATAGCCACGACCATGCATTATCAGGACCGCACCTTTCGGTTTGTCGGTCTCCGCCTCGGTCATCACCCCCATGAAATCGCGCTCACCATCATTCAGCTCGACAGCATCACCCACTACGATGGCATCCACGTACTCCGAGGCAAGACGTTGTTCCCGCTCAAAATCGGGGACCTCTGCCGCGAAAGCCGTGCCGGGCAGGTTGATCAGGAGCAGAAAAAAGAGGCGGTTGAATGATGTGTTCATGATTTTTGCAGGTTGTACTAATTGTTGTCCGCGAAAGATAACATAAAGCATCAAAATTGCATGGCCAGACGATATCCCATGCAATGTTTGTGTGAATTGCCACCCCAAGCCGCTTCGGTTAGAATGCGCGCCCTTTCCGGATTCAACCTTATGGGGTAAGACCATGCAAGATTACGCAATTGCACCATCGATCCTGTCTGCGGACTTCGCCAAGCTGGGCGATGAAGTGGACAAGGTACTGGCCTCTGGTGCCGATATCGTACATTTCGATGTCATGGACAACCATTATGTTCCAAACCTGACCATCGGGCCGCTGGTGTGTGAAGCATTACGCAAGCATGGGGTTACCGCTGAAATTGACGTTCACCTGATGGTCAAGCCGGTCGATCGAATCATCCCGGACTTTGCCAAGGCTGGCGCCAGCTATATTACCTTTCATCCCGAAGGCAGTGAACATATCGATCGTTCACTGCAGCTGATTCATGACGAAGGTTGTAAATCCGGCCTGGTATTCAACCCGGCGACATCACTGGACTACCTGCATTACGTCATCGACAAGATCGATATGGTATTGCTGATGTCCGTAAATCCGGGTTTTGGCGGCCAGAGCTTTATCCCCACCGCACTGGATAAGTTGCGCGAAGCGCGCAAGATCATCGATGCATCCGGCCGCGATATACGCCTGGAAATCGATGGCGGCGTCAAGGTCGATAACATTCGCGAAATTGCCGAAGCAGGGGCGGATACCTTCGTAGCAGGCTCGGCGATCTTCGGCGCAGCCAGTGACAGCGATGCAAACCGTTACGATACGGTAATCAAGGCCATGCGTGATGAACTGGCAAAGGCCGACATCTCCAAGGCTGCCTGATCACTCTCTTTTAATCCGGCGAGCCGCTTATAGCAGCTCACCGGCTGCTAGCTGGTAAAGAATCGTGCTGAAACAACCCAAGCTGATACTGATAGATGTTGACGGTACCCTGGTGGACAGCGTGCCCGACCTTGCCTTTTGCGTGAATGAGATGATGAAGCGCATCGGTATGCCGGAACATAGCGAGCGGGACATCCGCAACTGGGTCGGCAATGGCGTCGAAAGGCTGACCCGCCGTGCGCTGATTGGACAACTCGATGGCGAACCGGATGAAGCATTATTTCGCAAGGCCTACCCGATCTTTCTTGAATTGTATGCGGAAAACACTTCCAAGCGTAGCGAACTATACCCGGGTATCCGCGAAGGCCTGAACCGTTTGCGCGACGCCGGCTATGTATTGGGCAGCGTCACCAACAAGGCCACACAGTTTACCGTTCCGTTGCTAAAGGACCTGGGCATCTATGACGACTTCGCCGTAGTCGTTGCCGGCGATACGCTTGACAAGAAAAAACCGGACCCGGCGCCATTGTTATATGCAGCCGAACGTATGGGCGTGGACCCGACCGATTGCCTGATGATCGGCGATTCCATCAACGACGTTATCGCTGCGCGTGCTGCAGGGTTCCAGATCGTCTGTATGCCTTATGGCTACAATCATGGTAATGACATCCGGGATGCCAACCCGGACGCAGTGATTGATTCACTGGTACATTTGGATACACTACTGAGCAAGGCGGCCTGAGCGCCCGATACGGATACCTGATGACCACAAAACAGACCCACGACTGGCGATGGTGAAGGAGGTTAAAACCTTTCGTTCCATCGTGTCTGTTTTGAATTAATCGGGTTATCCCATGAATAAAAATGAATTCCTTGCCCTGTCGCAACAGGGCTACAACAAAATCCCCTTGACGCGCGAGGCGCTTGCCGACCTTGATACACCCTTGAGTGTATTTCTCAAGCTCGCAGCAAAACCGAACAGTTACCTGTTTGAGTCGGTACAAGGCGGTGAAAAATGGGGTCGTTATTCCATTATTGGCCTACCCTGCGAGACTCGTATCGAGGTCAGGGGCCATGAGATTACTCTGCGAGACAAAGATCAAAGCGCACAGACCCTGAACAGTGATGACCCTCTGCAATGGATCGAAGACTATTACGAGCAGATTAAAGTTGCTCCCGTCAACGGTCTCCCGGGTTTCACCGGGGGCCTTGTCGGCTACTTTGGTTACGACACTGTACGCTACGTGGAAAGCCGCCTGGCCGGCCATGAAAATCCGGATACCCTCGGCACACCGGATATACTGTTGATGCTGTCTGAAGAAGTCGTTGTATTCGATAACCTGAAAGGCGAACTGTTTTTTATCGTGCTGGCCGAGGCCGGTGACGAAAATGGTTATGAGCAGGCGCAACAGCGTCTGGACGAACTCGCCGCACAGATACGAAAAGACTGCAGTGATTACCGTGAAATTAATGAATCGGCTGTCACCATCCGTGAAGAAGACTTTGTTTCAGAGTTCAAACAGGATGATTACAAGGCTGCAGTTGGGCGCATCAAGGAATACATCAAGGCCGGCGATGCAATGCAGGTGGTACTGGCACAACGCATGTCGATACCGCTCAAGGTTTCGGCACTGGATGTCTACCGCGTACTGCGCAGCCTCAACCCGTCGCCCCACATGTTTTACATTGACCTGGGCGACTTTCAGATCGTCGGCTCTTCACCGGAAATTCTCACCCGCGTGGAAGATGGCATCATCACCGTAAGACCCATAGCGGGCACCCGACCCCGTGGCAGAAACGAGGCTGAGGACAGGGCCCTGGAAGCGGAATTACTCGCTGACCCCAAGGAGCTGGCCGAACACCTCATGCTGATTGACCTGGGCCGAAACGATGCCGGACGCGTCAGTGAGATCGGCTCGGTGAAACTCACTGAAAAAATGATTGTTGAACGTTATTCTCATGTCATGCACATCGTCTCCAATGTCACCGGAAAACTGGATTCGAAGTTCAACCTGATGGACGCATTACGCGCGACGTTCCCTGCAGGTACCGTGAGCGGCGCACCCAAGGTTCGCGCCATGGAAATCATTGATGAACTGGAGCCGGTCAAGCGCGGTATCTATTCGGGTGCGGTCGGCTATCTGTCCTGGACGGGAAACATGGATACCGCCATCGCCCTGCGTACCGCCGTAGTCAAAGACAACCGCCTTTACATCCAGGCCGGTGCCGGCATTGTGGCCGACTCTGACCCTGAAATGGAATGGCAGGAAACCATGAACAAGGGACGCGCGATGTTTCGTGCCGTAGCGCTGGCCGAGTCAGGACTGCAAGGGGGACGGGAATGATCCTCATGATTGATAACTATGATTCGTTCACCTACAACCTGGTGCAGTATCTCGGTGAGCTGGGCGCAGATGTTGAAGTCCGACGCAATGACCAGGTCACGCTGGAAGATATCGAAGCCATGAAGCCGGAACGGATCGTGATCTCACCCGGGCCCTGTACCCCGAACGAAGCTGGCGTGTCCGTTGATACCATCAAGGCTTTTGCCGGCAAGCTGCCTATACTTGGCGTGTGCCTTGGCCACCAGAGTATTGGCCAGGCATTCGGTGGCAACATTGTCCGCGCGCGCGAAATCATGCATGGTAAGACATCGATGATTTACCATGATGATACTGGCCTGTTCCAGGATTTACCCAACCCTTTCCAGGCAACGCGCTATCATTCACTCATCATCGAGGAAACCAGCTTGCCGGATGTGCTGCGGGTCAATGCCTGGACACAAACTGAAAACGGCGAGCGGGATGAAATTATGGGCGTGGCACACAGGGAACACGCGGTTGTCGGGATGCAGTTTCACCCGGAATCCATTCTGACGCCTGAAGGCCATGACATGTTGAAGAATTTCCTGAATATGTAAGGAGCGCACGCAAATCATGAATTTACAAACTGCAATACAGACTGTTATAGACCACAAAAACCTGAGTCGTGATGAAATGCGTGATGTTATGCGCCTGATCATGACCGGTGAAGCCACCCAGGCCCAGATTGGCGGATTTCTTATCGGACTGCGCATGAAAGGCGAGACCGTGGAAGAAATTGCGGCGGCTGCCGAGGTCATGCGTGAACTGGCACACAAGGTCGATGTTTCCGGTGAGCATATCGTGGACATCGTTGGTACCGGCGGCGATAACTCCCATACCTTCAATATTTCGACGGCTTCCTGTTTTGTCGTGGCTGCCGCCGGCGGCAAAGTGGCAAAGCACGGTAACCGCTCGATTTCCAGCAAGTCAGGCAGCGCCGACCTGCTGGAGGCTGCCGGGGTAAACATCGATCTCACTCCGGAACAGGTTGAACAATGTATCGAGCAGGTTGGCGTCGGATTTATGTTCGCCCCCAAACATCATGGTGCCATGAAACATGCAATCGGCCCACGCAGGGAAATGGCCGTGCGCACCATATTCAATGTACTGGGACCACTAACCAATCCGGCGGGCGCACCTAACCTGGTCATGGGTGTATTTTCCGAAGAACTCGTTGAACCGCTGGCCAATGTATTCAAGGCGCTTGGCAGCCGTCATGTCATGGTCGTTCATTCTGACGACGGGCTAGATGAAATCAGTATTGCAGCAAAGACCAAGGTTGCCGAACTGAAAGATGGCGAAGTTACTACCTGGGTAATCGATCCGGCGGATTTTGGCTGCAAGGCGGACAACCTTGATGCGCTGAAAGTAGAGAATGCCGATGAAAGCCTGGAACTGGTTTGCTCGGTCCTGACCAACAAGCCCGGACCGGCGAAGGACATTGTCGTCCTGAATGCCGGAGCAGCAATCTACGTCTGTGGACTGGCTGATACGCTGGAGGCCGGGGTTGCGCGCGCCCGCGAAGTCATAGAGTCTGAAGCGGCGGCTGAAAAAATGGCAGCGCTGATTGCCCTGTCCAACAAGGTCGCTGCCTGACTCGATGAATAACGCGGTTCCGGACATCCTGCAAAAAATTCTTCAGCGTAAGGTTGAAGAAATCAGGGAACGGTCCAGCAAAACTCCGATCGAGGCACTGATCGAACGGGTAGATGACTCTCCCCTACCCCGCGGTTTTGTTAACGCGATCCGCCAGGCACTCACCGACGGGCGCGCCGCGGTCATTGCCGAGGCAAAAAAGGCCTCGCCCAGTAAAGGTGTGATGCGTGAGCACTTCGATATTGTAAAGATCGCGGACAGTTATGAAACGGGCGGCGCAACCTGCATGTCGGTACTCACCGACGTGGATTTTTTTCAGGGGTCAGATGAATACCTCAAGCAGGCCCGTGCTATCTGTAGCCTGCCGCTGATACGCAAGGACTTCATCATAGATCCTTACCAGGTCTATGAAGCCTGCATTATGGGTGCAGACTGCATCCTGCTGATTGCTGCTGCACTGAGTGATGAACAGATGAAACACCTGGCCGAGCTCGCAACCAAGCTGAAACTGGATGTACTCATTGAAGTGCATGACGCGCAGGAACTAGAGCGTGTCTTACCACTGGACCTGCCGCTGGTGGGCATCAACAATCGTAACCTCAGGACCTTTGAAACCTCGTTGAATACTACGCTGGATCTGCTCGGTGTCATTCCTGATGATCGTATCGTGGTTACCGAAAGCGGGATTCATACACGTGAGGATGTGAAACTGATGCGCGATCATAATGTGAATACTTTCCTGGTAGGTGAGGCTTTCATGCGGGAGGAGGATCCCGGCGCAAAGCTCAGGGAGTTATTTTTCTAGTTGTTTGTCTATTTTTAGGCTGCTGCAAAATTCTGTCGATTTCGTTCTATTTATTCAGTTTTTTCACGCCTCCGGCGGGGGCTACTTTCCAGAGCGAGCCTGACTTATTCAACGCGTAACCAGGCTATGGGTAACTTATCGTGCCAATTTAGTTTTCTATTTTTGTTGTCCTCGTGCCGAGGCACGAGCTACTTTTCTTACGCGAAAAGTAGCCAAAAGCATTTTCCCCAAAGCTGCCTTCATCCTGCGTGTCTCTGGCTCACCCCGGCTGCTTTGACAACACTTCCGTGTGCTGACAATGCAGGCTCGCCATCCATGGCTTCGCCCCTGTCGGGCTGTTCGGTGTTCCCCCATCGATACTCAGCGGCAGCTAAGGGGGCTTTCACTAGAAACATTTTCGAAGGGGTTATCCCCTTATGACTCGACGAGCCGTGAGATGAGG
>JBFFRZ010000147.1:0-7095 GCA_041572715.1 Gammaproteobacteria bacterium | reverse complement strand
GGTTTCAGCCCAGGGTGACAGCGTTCATATCCCTACGCATGCGAGAGAAGTGTTCGATGTCACCGGGGCCGGTGACACGGTCATCGCAACCGTGGCGGCTGCACTGGCTGCGGGTGCCCAATACGAACATGCCGTGCGCCTGTCCAACATTGCGGCAGGCGTCGTCGTTGCGAAACTGGGTTCGGCCACGGTCAGTGTGCCGGAACTGAAACGGGCTGCACATGGCCAGCGGGGTGGCCACGGCGTATTGACCGAGGAAGAGTTACTGCAGACAGTCAGTGAGGCCCGTGCCAACAATGAAACCATCGTCATGACCAATGGCTGCTTCGATATATTGCATGCCGGTCATGTGCATTATCTTAACCAGGCAGCGGCCCTCGGGGATCGTCTCGTCGTCGCGGTGAACATCGATGAAACGGTGCGTATGCTCAAGGGGGCTGACCGTCCGGTCAATAACCTTGAATCCCGTATGGCCGTACTTGCAGGACTTGCCGCGGTGGACTGGGTGGTTCCGTTTAGCGAGCAGACACCTGAGCGTCTTATCTGCGCAGTGAAACCGGATTTGCTGGTGAAGGGCGGTGACAATGATCCGGACCAGGTACCCGGTGCAGCCTGTGTTCGTGAGGCCGGTGGCAAGGTTATGGCGCTGGATTATATCGAGGGCAGATCGACCACCCGTATCATCAGCCAGATACGTGACGAGGACTGACGGGTAGCACGTTGAAGCCATTGGATGTTGTTGTCATCGGCGGAGGAATTGCCGGGCTATGGACATTGGCGGCGTTACGTAATGCCGGTTACCGGGCAGTACTGCTGGAGAGACAGGCTCTTGGTACAGGCCAGACGCTGGCCTCGCAGGGTATCATCCATGGCGGAACCAAGTATGCGCTGACCGGTAAACTGACCGGCTCGTCTGAAGCGGTGCGATCCATGCCACAGCGCTGGAAACAACACCTCGCAGCAGAACTGATACCTGACTTGTCGGCCTGCCGGGTCAATACGCCGCATCAGTGGATGTGGGATGCAGGCGGTGTCAGTTCCCGCATTAGCAGTTTTTTTGCCAGCAAGTTGATGAGCAGCAGGGTGCAGTCTCTGGCAGTTGATCAGCGCCCGGGTTTCTTGCGGGACAAGACGATCTACCAGTTGCAGGAACCCGTGATCGATGTGAAGAGCGTGCTGACCATTCTGACGGAGCAGAACCAGCAAGCAGTTTTTCACGCGCAAGTGATGCGACTGGATCAGAAAGCGGATCATGTTGAAGTGAAATTACGGGTTGAAAATGAGGAACAGACCCTGCAGGCCATGGCGGCCGTTTTCTGTGCAGGTACCGGTAATGAGCCCCTGCAAGCCCAGCCGATGCAGCGACGTCCATTGCAGATGGTGATGGTCAAGGGTGACCTGCCGGAACTCTGGGGCCACGTGATTGAGGCCAATGCCAACCCGCGAATGACGATTACCTCGCACCTGGACAAGCAGGGAGAAGTTGTCTGGTATATCGGCGGACAATTGGCCGAAGAGGGTGCTAAAGTCGATGGCCATGCGGTTATTCAACGCGCCAAACAGGACTTGCAGTCGATGTTTCCTGCCATCGACTGGAGTAGCAAACGCTGGGCTACCCTGGCGATTGACCGGGCGGAAGGACAGCAGCCTGGCAACAAACGACCGGATGATCCCGTCATCAAACAGGACGGCAGGACGATTACGGTGTGGCCAACCAAACTGGTGTTTGCGCCACTGGTTGCCGATGAGGTCCTCGGGATGATGTCTAGGTTGTCTGTGCAGCCAACTGGTGCGGAAGTCGGATACCCGGATCTGCCGAGTGTAGAGGTTGGTGAGTATCCGTGGGATGAGGCGGATTGGCAGAGTTAGTTGTGTTTCGCCTCCGGCGGGGGTCCCTTTTCTTTCAAAAGAAAAGGGACGAAAAGAAACTTTTCCCAATGACTCGCCCTACGGGTCCACTGCGCTACTTGAAAAACTTGGCCGGCATGAGCGGCGTCCTGCCGCGCATGCCTGAAATGGCTCCTGCCATTTCACCCGCGTTTTTCTCCGTTGCTCGTCGAGTCATAAGGGTTTGATGCTTCGTTGATGTTTCTATTGGAATCCTCCCCTTAGCTGCCGCCGAGTATCGACGGGGGAACGCCGAATAGCCCGACAGGGGCGAAGCCATGGATGGCGAGCCTGCTTTGTCAGCACAAGGAAGTGCTGTCAAAGCAGCCGGGGTGAGCCGGAGACACGCAGGATGAAGGCAGCTTTGGGGAAAATGCTTTTGGCTACTTTTCGCGTAAGAAAAGTAGCTCGCGCTTCTGGAAGAAGTTAAGAAAAATTAAAAGTTAAAAGCGCGACATACACCTGTAGTTAGGGCATTAGTTGCATACCCTGGGCGATGCGAGAAAGTAACTATTGCCGGTGGCTAAGTTCAATTCGTTCGATTAAATCAGGCAATGAGATGAACTGCCTAACAAACCTTTACCAGAACCGTTATCATGCGGCGCAACCTGATTAATACTGTTTCAGTTATGCCAAATTTACCCCAAAAACCTGTTGCTGATACCGGACTCAATGTCAGTATGCTCGGGCTGGGTACGGTCAAGTTTGGCCGTAATGAAGAGGTCAAGTATCCCGAAAGTTTTGAGATACCGGATGACGACCAGGTGATTGCCTTGTTGTCACAGGCGCATGATGCCGGTATCAACCTGCTGGATACTGCACCGGCGTATGGCACGGCCCAGCAACGACTGGGCAGGCTGGTTGGAAACAGCAGTGATTGGGTCATCTGTAGCAAGGTTGGCGAACGCTTCACTAACGGGGTCTCGGAATATATTTATAGCGAGGTAGAAACCCGTCAGACAATTGAAAACAGTTTGCGAGAACTGAAGCGTGAGACGCTGGATATTGTGCTTATCCATTCCAGCGGCGATGATCTTTATGTGCTGGAGCAGACACCTGTCATGGAAACCCTTTTGCAAATGAAGCAGGAGGGCAAGATAAGGGCAACCGGTATTTCCAGTAAAACGGTTGAGGGGGGGCTGCTTGCCCTGCAGCATCTGGATGTGGTGATGTGCATGTACAATTTGCAGGAGCGCGATGAATTACCGGTTATCCAGGCCGCGGCCGAGCAGGACAAGGCCGTGTTTATCAAGAAAGGTTTGATGAGCGGGCATTTGCATAAAGCTGATGAGGACGATCCCTTACTGGCATCCTATCAGCATATCTTTGCCCAGCAGGGTGTAACCAGTCTGATTGTCGGCACCATCAATCCGCGGCATTTGATGCAGAATGTAGAAACACTGTTAAAGGTTGTCTGATGGCTGCATTCACGATCGCAATGGGGGGTTGCAGTCATTACGGGTGGGCTAATCGAATGAACCGTGTATTAGCATATGCAACGAACTTGTCGTACTTGCCGCAGTCAGGTAGAGATTGTTAGCGTGTCCAGGGGCTTTTACAGTGTATTGCTATACCTCATGGTACCTTTGCTCATCTGGCGACTGTTCAGACGTGGCTTCAGGGATCATGAGTACTGGCGGCGCTGGGGAGAGCGATTTGGTTTCAGCGACCAAACGGAGCTGATGGATTCAATCTGGATTCACGCGGTCTCTGTTGGCGAGGTCCAGGCAGCGCTACCACTCGTCGAATATTTTCTGCAGCAGGACAAGCCCCGGCCGATCGTAGTGACCACCATGACCCCCACTGGTTCCAGCCGGGTCAGGAAACTGTTCGGCGACCGGGTGCAGCATGTCTATGCACCCTATGATCTGCCGGATGCGGTCAATCGATTTCTGAACCGTATTAACCCGATGAAAACCATCATCATGGAGACTGAAATCTGGCCGAACATGATCACCTGGTGTTACAAGCGTAATGTTCCATTGATCCTGGCCAACGCCCGGCTGTCTCAACGATCGGCAAGGGGTTATCGACGGGTTCCGAGGCTCGGTCGGCTGGCGCTAAAGCGGATTTCATGGATTGCTGCGCAGAGTGACGCTGACAAGCAACGCCTGATCAATATCGGGGCTGATAAAGAGCGGGTTATTGTTACCGGCAGTATCAAGATGGATATCGATTTACCGGCAAGTCTGAAGGAGCAGGGCGCTGTCATGAGGCGTCGGATCGGACTTGACCGTACCATATGGGTAGCTGCCAGCACACACTCCGGTGAAGAGGAACAGGTGCTTAGTGCATACAGCAAAGTCAGGCAGGAGATTTCCGATTGTTTACTGGTACTGGTTCCAAGGCATCCCGAAAGGTCGGATGATGTTGAAGCACTGTGTCGTCAGCGTGACTTCAAGGTGCTCGTGCGCAGCCGTGAGCAAGGCCCCGAGGAAGTAGAGGATATCTACCTGGTCGATACGCTGGGTGAGTTGACCCAGTTCTTTGCGGCCTGCGACGTGGCCTATATTGGCGGCAGCCTGGTACCGATCGGGGGACACAACATGATAGAGGCATCCGCGTTAAGTGTGGCGGTGGTTTTTGGTCCCCACCTGTTCAATTTTCAGGAGATCAGTACACAGTTACTGGAGGCCGATGCCGCCAGAATTATTCATGACACTGACGAACTCGCGAGTACGGTGGTCGAATTGTTACGTGATGCCAACCTGCGCCACCAGATGGGCGAGAATGGCAAACGCTACATCGAGTCAAATCGCGGTGCGTTGCAGCGGCTTATTGAGATTATTGAACGTTGTTGAGCACCGATGAGGTGCGTTTGGGTCAGCCGCAATTCAGTAAAATTCTCAGATCAGGCGTTGCGGTTGTCCTCGACCGCGGCCTGGTTCTCTGAATCCAGCAGGATCGCAATCCAGCGCGTCTCCTCGTTATTATCCATTGCGATTTTCACGGTCATGGTCAGGGGGATGGACAACAGCATGCCAACCGGGCCCAGTACCCACCCCCAGAATATCAGCGAGAGAAAAACGACTAGCGTCGACAGGCCGAGGCCTTTGCCCATGTATCTGGGTTCAACCACGTTACCCATGACTATATTGATCGCCAGGTAAAGCAGGGCGACTGCGAGCGCGTGGCCCCAGCCGAGTTGTATCAGCGCAAGTAATACCGCTGGTATTGCCGCAATGATGGAGCCGATGTTCGGCACGTAGTTTAGAAAGAACGCCATCACACCCCACAGGAACGGGTAATCGACCCCCAGCAGCCACAGCCCGAGCCAGACAATGGCGCCGGTAGCCAGGCTTACCCAGGTCTTGATCGCCATGTATTGTTTCACCGTTTGCAGGAAGTGATCGAAGCCCGGTAGAGAATGCTCAGGGCGATCCAGCACGCGATGCAGCTTTGCAGGAAAACTGGATGCCTCGGCCAGGATGAATGCGACCGTCAGGAGAATCAGGAATCCATTGGTCAATACGCTGCCCAGCCCATTTAAGGTGTTGGCCACCATCCGCATGACCACGCCCGGATCAAAGTAAGCCTGTACTTCCCCGAGAGACAGGTTGATTCCAACCTTCGCGAACAGGCTGATAAGTGCACCGAGTTGATCTTGCAAACGACTCTGGTACAGGGGCAGGGACTGGCGGAAATCCTCGATCGAGTTTCCAACCAGGATGGCGACCAGGAATAAAATGCTGATCACGGCAGCTAATACAAGCAGCAGGGCGATTGCCGTGGGCAGTCCCCTCCGTTGCAGATAAAACATGGAAGGCGCACTGATGATCGCGATGAAAACAGACAGCAGGAAAGGAACAAGTATGGGTTGCGCGGCTTTCATCCCGGCTACCAAGATGACAAACGCTGCAGCCATCAACAGGAAACGGCTGCCTGCAGAGAAAGTGGTCATAGGTTCTCCTGGCCGGATGGCAGGACCATGTCAGTAGGTCGCCATTGATGAATCCTGTTGTTTTGCCCATGCATCGACGCCGCCTTCCAGGTTGATAAGGCGGGTATAGCCATGTTGCTGTTCCAGGTAATCACATACGGCCTTGGACCGTATGCCGTGATGACAGATCACCACGATATCCTGTTGTGGATCCAGTTGGGCTGCGAACGCCGGTATCTGCCTCATCGGAACCAGTTCCGACCCTTCGAGTTTACAGATTGCGTATTCCCAGGGCTCACGCACATCAAGCAACAAGGGGGAATTATCCCGAAGATAGTCAGCCAGTTGTTGCGAGCTGAAACGGCGCACGGCGCTGGCTGCTGGTTACAGGTGAAAATGCGAGGGTTTGCTTGCGTTGACCAGGGGGGGTAATTCTGTTTCGAACAGACTTTCGGTGGCCCACTCTTTTTCGCCTACCCGGGTAATGAGCCGTGCATCCATGGCCGGGGCTTCCCCGACAACCATGAATAAGCGGCCGCCGGTGTTCAGCAGTTCATGAAAACGTTTGTCCATCTGCGGTAGTGAGCCGTTAAGCACAATCACATCAAACTGTTCATTCAGATGAAGCTCTCCCATGGCATCACCAATGCGCAAAGAGACGTTCACGTGATCATCTTCGGCCAGCTTGTGGCCTGCCTGTTTACTGATTTCTTCGTCGATCTCATAGCTGACGACAGTATCGGCGAGGTCAGCCAGACAGGCGGTCAGGTAACCGCTGCCCGTACCAATTTCAAGCACCCGGTCAGTCGGCTGCACATTGACCGTTTGCAGGATTCTGGCTTCCAGCTTCGGTTCCATCATGATATGACCGCTTCCCAGCGGAATGCGGATATCAGCAAAGGCAACATCCCGGTATTTTTCAGGCACATATTTCTCGCGGTGCACGCGAGCGACCAGATCAAGTATCCGCTGGTCCAATACGTCCCAGGTGCGAATTTGCTGTTCGATCATGTTGTAACGGGCCTGCTCGATGTCCATGGGCATTGCTCCTGCTTAAGCGGGCGCATAGGGTACGTTTTTTGAATCAGTGGGGCAAGCGAGGCAGCTCGCCCCGCCACTTGCTTTCGGCGAACATCTCCGCTAGGTTGAGAGCCTCAGGCTAGGGGTGCTCTTCATGGAAGGGCTGAGATCACACTCTTTGCACTTGATCCGGATTATTCCGGCGTAGGGAAGCCATGAAGCCATACCTGCGCCATAAAGCTATGCAGGTGAACTATGAGCGCCATTCCACAGGATTTTATCCAGAAAACCGCCCGGGTTTCAGAAGC
>JBFFRZ010000146.1:0-7167 GCA_041572715.1 Gammaproteobacteria bacterium | reverse complement strand
GGCGCCATCGGCGGGAGAAACATAATCCACACGCTGCATGGGAGACATGATGACATAGTCTCTTGCCTGGTATACCTTGCCGTCATTGGTCGTCACCCTGATATAATACCAGCCTGTTTTGGCGCCTTCGGGCACGTTAATATCATTTAGAAATACCCGTTTCTCCGGTTTGCCTTTTTTGGCGATTCTCATGTAGTCATCCAGGTTCAGTTGACCCAGCAGTTTTCCATCCGGCATAAATATTTCCATTTTTGCGATATCACTGAATCTTGTTGAAGAAAACAGGGATTTATAAAACTTCGGGCGATCCGGCCAGTTACACACATGCAGATCAAAGAAACCCAGCTCATTTCGGTGGGGATCACTTTCCAGTGGTGCCTTCATCGCGTCTGAATAGGCTGGCACGTTGATACTCGACAATAGGATCATTGCTAGGATTATTTTGCCAACGATCATAAAGAGCGTTTCCTTCAGGATTTGTTTTTATTGGTATCCCTGAGCCTCATGCTCAAGCCTTTCAACATGCCCAGCGCCAGTTCGGGATAACGAATAATCAGGCTATGCAGCCTGTTAGTATCCAGCGTTAACACCTCGGCATCCTGCAATACATGTGCTGTCGCAGATCGCGGCAAGTTGTCCAGCAGGTTCATTTCACCAAAACACTCCCCGGCATCAAGCTCGGCCACAAAGTCTTTTACATTGGGATCATCGTTCAAGGAGATACCAATGCTGCCGGACTGAATCACGTACATGTGATCGCCGTTTTCATTGATATCAAATATTCTCTCGCCTGCGAGGTAATTTTCGGTCTCCATCGCCTGTGCAACATGGCGCAAATCTTCCGTACTGACCTGTTCGAAGACTGGTGATTTTTTCAGCAAAAGTATTCGATCGAATATATCCATAGTTCTCTCTCTGTCAGACAGACACTGTTGCCCGCGAGGCCCGCGCGCACTGATACAGCCATGGGTCTTTTCTTTGCAGGCACCAGTCCAGTGCCTGCTGGAGTTCCTTGAAATACCCTGTCTTGACGCGATCTGGTGATTCGATAATCGAGGCCAGGGTTCTCCCTACGCGCTTGTTCTCAAGACCATGCAATGCCTCGCATGCCGAAGCCCGCAATTGTATCTCCTGGCTTTGCATACCCATCCTGATCATCTCTATGGCATCGGCATCTTCACTCCCCTGCAAGGCCTGCAAGGTCAGATCAACTGTAGCTACTACTCTTTCATCGAGCAGCATGGAAAGCACTTTCAGTGCCGGCACTCCTGAGCCCGATGCGGCGGCTTTGACAATTTTCGAGGCCTCGTTAAGCTGTTCTAACTCAATAATCTTCTCCTCCACCAGTTCTTTGGTGATTTCTTTTGGCGGATTTTCTGCCAGCAACAGTTTGAGGGTCGCCGACTGGGCACGCGGCGAATTACCTGTCGAGGCCGCGAGCCGATCATTCTTCGCCTGCGTACTGAACATCGCCAGTTGATTGAGCAAACGCGCCGCTGTCTCCCTGACCTGGGGATGCGCATCCTCCAGTGAGGGTTCTATGCCATGCTTTGCACGGTCAGCATCGAGTTCCATCCAGCTTTCCAGGCAGGCTATTCTTACCTTTCGGTTCGGATGATCACCCAGGTTTTCCAGCATTGATGCATACCAGGCAGGGTCACATTTTGCCAGATGCCTGGAAACTCTCAGGTACGCCAGCAAGCCTCGTACCTCACCGCCTTTCATCAGGCGCTCTACAGCAGGTTTGTAATCAGTATCACAGACATTAACCCTGCCCACATGTTGCATGCAGGCATTGGTATCCAGTAACTCCATACCAAATATGTTCGCCAGGCCGTCGTCAGCATCTAACAGTTCAGTCCAGACCTGCTGCGCCTTTTCCAGTAATTCATCCATACCGAAGGAATAAACGCCGAATACCCCAACCGAGCGGAAACGCGCCTGCTGATGATCCAGCAATTCAGGCAGCTTTTGCCATATCCTGTCATCCCTCAATTTAATCAGGCTGAAGTAACAGGTCGCCTTGAATCGCTCATCGGCAGAATCGGCAAGTTGCCACAGGACCCGGGGCAAATGTTCCGATTCCAGTGGCAGCAGCTGACGCACCACCTGGTCGCGCACCTTGCTATCCGCCTGCGGTAAACGTTTCACGATAATTTGCGTTGCCTGCTCCGGGAATGATTTGATGAGCGAGCGCGCATAGGCCAGAAAAATATGATCATCCTGGTGTTTTACACCCCTGACCAGGTCCTCCAGTATCTCATTGTCACTACCAAGCAACGCGACTTCGGATTCGTCATCAGGTAACGTCAGTTTCTGCTTCAAATAGGATACTATTTCATCCACATAAACCTTGTTCATGCGTCGGCTGAAATACAGATATAGCATTGCACTGATAAAGCCTACTGCAGCAACATAAGCAGGATGCTCCAGTGCCTTGACGCCGATGAGGATTACCCCTGCCATTAGCAGCGCCAGGGGGATAACCACCGCTACTGTCATGGCCCGCGCCCTTCCCTGAATATTACCGGGTAGCGCATTCATCATCAGACTCCATACCGGATTACGAAATGCGGTCATGACGACATCCTTGTTGAAACTGCCTAACAGCGCTGATGGCAGGGTAAAGCTCACCAGCAACATTAAATAACTAAGCACACTGGTGAATGGAAAAAACAGGTTCACGGTTTTAACCCCGAATTTTCTCAGCACCCTGTTGGCCACGAAAAACTGCAGCAGCAATGCTATGAAGCTGTTAACAGCAACCAGCACGCCAAAGAACGAGGACAATTGTTCTTCTGTCTTGAAGGTATCGGTATATACCTGGTTCACGCTGTATATCAGCACGTAGAACATAATGACCATGAAAAACAGTGAGAATGAAGCCATTCTCAGCAAGGCCGAATGTTTCATGAATCGAACACCCTGCAAGGCATCACTCAGGGTTTCCGTGACCGTACGTTTACGTTTTCTGCCTGCCCGGTAATACGGTGAGATTCCATGGTGCTTGTGCCAGAAGACCACCATTGATATGGCCAGGATTGAAACCAGCATCCAGATGAGGACAATGTTGCTCACCCCGATCACTGGAGAGAAAACGGCCAGGATAATTCCGCCCAGAATCACCCCGGTTTGCGATCCTCCGAATATCAATGGCACCAGCCGCTTTGATTGCAAGGCATCCAAATTCTGATTCAGGTACAGGCCTGCATGAATCAGCACCAGTTCAGATGCTACTTCGTACACGACGTAGTAAAGCGGGTAAACCCAGTCTACGGCAGTCAGTTGCATCAGTGCCCAGACCAGAACGAGGGCCACCGCCAACACTGCCAGGATATACTTGAAAAAACGTTCCGCGGACAAACGATCTGCATAACTGGCATAAACGGTACAACTGGCCGCCAGCGCGATCGCGCTGAATACGTAAACGACCGGCAGGTATTCGATACCATATCGTTTAAATAGCAGTGCGTCAGCCGTGCCCCTTCCTAATGCCAGCCCGATACCAAGGAATACAAACAATCCCAGGTAATAAAGCACGACCCGGGTCTCGCTGGGCTTGATGAGAAACGCTTGCGCGATCCTTTCCTGTATCTTAGTGCTGCTCATTTCCCCATACGTTGCGCTTTGCGACTTCTTGATACCCATGATCCCCACCATGCGTACCTCTTTATCCACATCTTTTTTTATTAGCTGGCTATTGGTTTTGTCAACCCCCGCAGCCTGTATGCCGGGCTAACCATGAGCTATCAGGATTCTACCCTGAATTGTATTACCACCCGCTGATATCATCGCGACTGGATGATACCGACAAAATATCAACTGAGATAACCGATCAGATCAGCCCGGTCAACCGTCCAGTACAGGCCGGTCACCATAATCGCCAGTGAACCCGGGATAATCACGGCATACCGGTAGTACTCGCGATGCCTCAACCAGCCTACAATTGCAAATGCCAGCATGATTATAGCAAGCTGACCGAGTTCCACGCCGACATTAAAGCTGATCAATGCCGTCAGAAAATCATCTTCCGGCATACCAAACTCCTTCAACACACTGGCAAAACCCATACCGTGCAACAGGCCGAAGGCAAATACCAGGGCGAGCCGACTCTTGTGCAGTGATTTATGCCAGATATTCTCCAAACCGATGTAGGCGATTGACAGCGCGATCAATGGCTCAACGATATTGTCCGGCAGACTGATATAACCGGCCATGGCCAGACCAAGCGTGATGGTATGCGCCACAGTGAACATGGTGACCTGCCACAACAATGGCCTGAGATGCAGACTAAGCAAAAATATTCCGATAATGAACAGAATATGATCGAGCCCCTTCGGCAGGATATGCTCAAACCCGGATACCAGGTAGGTGGTAACCATCTTCCACAGAGAAACCTCTGTAAACACTTCTGTTAGTGAAAAGGGGGCACTTCGCTGATCGTCCCGCAGCCATTGCCATTGAGACCAATGCCATTTCTCGTTGACCTCATCAACCTGCCTGACGCGCACCGCGTTATCACCAAAACTGGCGGGGTAATACCAGTCGACCACCGAGGCTGACCGGTCTGCCTGTCCTTCGAGGACTATCAGGCTGATTCGTGGCACCTTGGTGTAGCCGGGCTCAGGAATATCGAGCCCGGTGATCCTCAACGGGGCACGTTCCCCGTCAAACCTTAGCTCGACAATTTCTGTGAACCGGGCTTTGAATGGTGTGAAGGCTTTTTCCAGCTCCTGCTTTGAAAGCACTCGCAGGGCATCATAGGCGTCGGCCATCGGTGAATCCTGCGTATTTTTGTAGTTGGCATTGATGCCCGTCAGCAACGCCTCGATACTGGCCCGAACCTCGATCCGGTAGGTCCCATCGGTGTTTAGACTGATCTCGACCAGCGCCGGGCGCACCACGTCCGCAATGGCCTGAGTCGACAACAGCAACAGAATAACGGTCAATCCCAGACGAATTTTAGGTAAAATGGACATTCAGATTGCGCAGAAACACACCGCTAATAAAAAAATAAGGTTCACAAGAACCGGCTGGCGGGACATTGTACACACGCGGCATGTGTTCTAGAATCCCGCGGACACAATATTCGAAGAGCAGTCCAACGGTATACGGGACACCGAAAACTGCCAAAAATAATGATTATCACGAAAACAAGACTTTAAACTCATATCCGGGGTAGATATATGCCACCTATTGATCGACGAGAATTTATCAAGCTGATGGGCCTGACCACAGTGCCTGTGCTGATTTCCTGTGAAGCGGAGACACCGCCAGAAGCCCAGCCCGCTGCCCCACCGGCGCCTGCGGCCCCCCCACCGGCTCCAAAGCCCATGGCGAATACCAGCGGTGCGCCAGAAGGCTTTTACGACGTTCCCATGAAGGGATCGGCACGTATTCTGCACATTACCGATGTACATGGTCAGCTCAATCCGGTGTACTTCCGGGAGCCCAATGTCAACCTCGGTGTGGGTGATGCCTACGGCCGACCCCCGCACGTGGTAGGTAAAAAGCTGCTGGCTCACATGGGCCTCAACGAAGACACGCCTGAATCCTACGCATACACCTACCTGAATTTTGACGAGGCGGCCAAGAAATACGGCCGCACCGGAGGTTTTCCCCAGCTCAAAACCCTGCTCGACCAGCTCCGCGGGCAGGCCGGCGGAAAAAACAACACCCTCACTATTGATGGTGGCGACCTGTGGCAGGGCTCGGGCACATCCCTGTGGACACGCGGTGTCGACATGGTGGAGGCCTCAAATATTCTGGGACTCGACGTTATGGTGGGCCACTGGGAATTCACCTACCGCGAGGACGAGGTCCTGAGTAACGTAGCCCTGTTTAAAGGCGACTTCATTGGCCAGAACGTGCGCGTTAAGCCCGATTCGCTGTTCGGCGACGCGTACCCGGCAATGGTAGAAAAGTATGATGGCCTGGGTCTATACAACGAAGATTCAGGGCACGCATTCCGTCCATACGTGATCAAGGAAGTTGGCGGCAAACGCATCTGTATCGTTGGTCAGGCATTTCCGCGCACTGCCAATGCCAATCCGCAGGAATTCTTCCCGGACTGGTCTTTCGGTCTGCGTGAAGACGACATGATCGAACTGGTCAAGGGTATCCGTGCCAATGAGAACCCTGACGCTATTGTTCTGCTATCACACAATGGCATGGACGTTGATATCAAGATGGCCGAACGCGTTCCGGGTCTGAATGCCGTATTTGGCGGCCATACTCACGATGGCATGCCGAAGCCCGTTATGGTGAAGAACGTTGAAGGCGGAACCTGCCTCGTCACCAATGCCGGTTCTAACAGCAAATACGTTGGCGTCATGGATTTTGAATTTGGTGACGACGGCAAGCTGAAAAACATGCATTACAAGATGCTGCCGATCATTACCAACTGGCTGAAGCCCGACAAGGAGATGGAAGCCTACATCAAGCAGATGCGCAGCACGAAGTACGATGAAAAAGTTGTAGAAAGCCGTGCCAGCAAGTTTTTCTTCAACCAAGGTCGGGTTGGCAAGACCTATGAGGAAATTCTTTCCGAAAAACTGGCAATTGCAGACCGTACCCTGTTCCGTCGTGGCAACTTCATGGGTACCTGGGACCAGGTGCTCTGTAATGCACTGCGTCATGAATACAGCTCGGATATTTCACTATCCGCAGGTGTTCGCTGGGGCACATCAGTGCCAAAAGGCGAGTGGATCACCATGGAAGACGTCATGACGCAGTGTTCCATGACCTATGGTGAAACTTATGTTAACGAAATGACTGGTGAGGCCATCCACAACATGCTGGAAGGCGTCGCAGACAACCTGTTCGATCCTGATCCATACCTGCAGTCAGGCGGAGACATGGTGCGTGTCGGCGGGCTTGACTACGACATTGACCCAGGTAAGAAGCTCGGTGAGCGAATCACCAATGTGAAGCTCGACAGCGGCGAGACCCTGGATCCCAAGAAGACCTACACCGTATCAGGATGGGCTACCGTAAACCGTACCCCTGAAGGTCGCATGATGTGGGACGTTGTACATGACCATATCATCAAGAACAGAGGTAAGGGTTTCCTTTTTGTGTACTTTCTGATGGTAATCTATAGCAAAGCGGTGCGCCTCATCCCTGAGGCGCTGAAGTAGTTGAAGTCCCGGTGACTGGCGGGAAAGG
>JBFFRZ010000145.1:0-7258 GCA_041572715.1 Gammaproteobacteria bacterium | reverse complement strand
GAAAAAGTCATGTTAAATGTCTTTTTCTATGTCCGACTCGCCTTACCGCTTGGCGACGGCCCAATAATCATTTTATCTATGCTGGCATTCCCTCAAGTCTCTTGTGCATCAGGGATTGGTTACAGCCCCGGGTCACCCAGGTTTGCCAATCCTGCTGCAGCTGGTCAGCAGCCTGTTGTGCCAGCTGATGACTGTCAAACTGAGCATAAACACAGGAACCGGTACCGGTTAACCTGGCGGGGGCATATTGATCAAGCCACCGCATGGCCTCATCGACTTCAGGCACCTGCGCTCTTACAACCGCTTCGCAATCGTTTCGGGTTTGTCCCGCCAGAAAGTCGGCAATTTTGATGGGCGATGTGTTGCGTGTCAATTCTGCAGCAGAAAAGATTTGTCCGGTAGAGACATGAACTTTTGGATAGACCAATAAATAAACCGGTTCAGGCAACTCAACCGACTGAATTTCCTCTCCCACGCCTTCAGCCCAGCATGCTCGACCATGAATGAATACCGGAACATCCGCTCCGAGCTGCAAACCCAGATGCGCCAGTTCCTGCTGGCTAAGCCCGGTATCCCAAAGGTAATTCAGCGCCAGCAATACTGTTGCCGCATCCGAACTCCCTCCGCCAATACCGCCCCCTACCGGCAGGTTTTTTACCAGCTCAATCTCTACCCCGGAGCGACAACCGGTTTCTGCCTGTAATATTCGTGCTGCCCGCAGGGTCAGATCATTCTCTTCGTCAAACCCCGGATGGCTGTGACTGGCAAGGATTTCTCCATCAGGATTGACTTTCAGAAAGACATCATCATGGATATCCAGAAACTGAAATACGGTTTGCAGCTGGTGATAGCCATCCGACCTGCGGCCCGTAATATGCAGAAACAGGTTGAGTTTTGCCGGGGCCGGCCAGGGCATGTCCGTGCTGTCCTGACCCATGTCAGCTATTGCCCTGGTTTCCCGGGCCGAGCTGCCAATCACGTAAAATCAGTTTGACAGTGAAATGTTCATGCTCCAGGCGCATCTTGCGTGGCATCTGCAGCTGCCCGGCCTGTTGATATGACTCGTAATGTATCACCCAGCCGGACTGACTTAATTCCTGCAACCGTCCCTGCTCATCGTGCTGACTGATCTCTGCCTGCCCCGGCACAGCCATGGCCCTTGCCCAGTAACGCAGATTTTCTACCGGAACCAGCCAACCTGTTTGCCGATATATCAGTGAGGTCGCGCTGCTTTCTGAAAATGTTTCCCCCTCATCCGTAGTGAGGATGACATAGTCCGCGCCACCAATGACGGACAGGGCCTTCCTGCCCAACGGGCCAAACAGCTTCAGATCGTAGTCAGTATTCCTCTGTTGCCACTTCAGGGAAGCGCTCCATGCATCGTCCTGAGATTGCATCGCAATACGACCATCGACCCTCCAGGTGTCAATCTGACTCAGATAGGACTGTCTTTGTGCCCAATCCATCAACCCCTCGGCCGGCTGCTGCACAGGCAGGGAGCATGCAGCCGGTAACAGCAATAGCAGGGCAGCCAGCGCTCTGGTCAGGGAAATATTCATCGAACAGATCAGGGCTTGAAACGCTTGATCGCGCGCAGCAGGATTTCGCTATCCGGATTTTCCCGTAGCGCCTCCTGCCATAGGGCAGTCGCTGCCTCACGGTTGCCACTAACCCAGAGGACCTCACCAAGATGCGCCGCAACTTCGCCATCACGCAGCACCTCGTTGGCCCTGGTCAGGTATTCAATAGCCTTGTCGTAATCACCCAGCCGATAATGAACCCATCCCATGCTGTCGATAATGGCAGGATCGTTCGGCTCCAGCTTGTAGGCCCTGAGAATATAGCCAAGCGCCTCTTCGTATCGGTCGGTCCGGTCTGCCAGCGTGTACCCCAGGGCATTTAATGCATGTGCGTGCTCGGGCTCTTTTTCCAATACGAGTTTCAGGTCACTTTCCAGTATATCTATCCGGTCTACCCGTTCGGCCGCCAGCGCCCGCGAGTAACGCAGGTCGATATCATCCGGATAAAGTGCAACTGCCTCGTTCAGTAGATCATACGCGCCCTGGTCATCATTGATTTCGCGGAGCATGTCACTCTCACTCAGCCAGATCGTGGTGACATGAGCTGGATTGCTCTCGCGCAAAACGCGATAACGTTCGCGCGCTTCCTCAAGCTGACCTGACTTGCCCTGTACCCTTGCGGCACCCATTTGCGCATCGATATACAGGCCGTCTGTATCGACACGTGCATACCATTCTTTGGCCTCGTCGTAACGCTTGCGCTTTTCTTCCAGTCGACCCAGGTAGTACCAAGCCTCCTGTTTATGCTGACCCATATCGATCAGTTTCTTCAGCGCGATTTCCGCTGCCGCGTAACTTCTGACCTGCATGTACAGTAGCGCTGTGGAATAGAGCAAATCTGCATCGCCGGGTGTCTGCTTGAGCAGTATCTCAAACTGGCTGATTGCACTTTCATAACGATTGACCGTCATCAGCATGCGGGCATAGGTCAACCTGAGCTCAGCGTTATCCGCCTCATGTTCCAGCAACTGTGCCAGCGCATCCAGCGCCAGCTCGGTGTTACCCAGTTCGATCTCTGCCCTGGCAAGACTGATTCGTGCATCTGCACTGGTATCGTCCAGCCTGATGGCAGCTTTTGCCGCATCCACTGCTGTTTCATATTGCTCGGCAGCATGCGCCAGTCGGGCGAGAAATATATGCCCCTCGATGACATCGGGGTAACGGGACGACATTTCCTCCATTGTTGCCGTTGCGATCTGCTTGTCCGGGACCCGCTCAAGCAATGCCATGATGAGTTTAAAGCCCTGGTGCCTGTCTTTGGCCTGCGCCAGCAGCCATTCGAGATTCATCACTGCTGAATCAATATCACCCTGGTGAAGGCTGGTGGTGGTGGCAACCTGCCTGGCTTCAACATCATCCGGTGCAATCTTGAGCCAATGAATGACCGCTCTGTTAGCCGCAGAATAGTCTTCAGCGAATAACATGATTCTGGCGGCACGACGAATAATGTCCAGGTCGTTCGTTTTATCGATTACTTTCTCGTAGTAGACAACGGACTGCTTCAGGTTCCCGGTGTGTCCGGCGATTTCTGCAATCATGGTGTTGTACAACAGCGGGTTGGCTGGCGGGTCGGCATCCTTTCGGACCTGGTTTTTAGTCGGTCCGCCGACACACCCTGATACCAGTGCGCCAATCAGCAAAATATGCAATATGTGAAATTTAACGGCCATTTTTCCTGCTACATCCTCTCTCGTTAGCATCCCACCACTGGCAACTTTCTTCAAGCACTGCCGGGAATCTATGCATTTTGCCTGATCTACATGGCACAAAGCCATGATTTCCAACCCTTTTGACATGGATGCCCAGCCCATAGTTTCCTATAATCGCCGTCCCTGAAAGCATCCGCCCACAAGCCGGCCCTTTATGCCCCTGCAGATACTAGGTATCAACCACACAACGGCGCCTGTCGATATCCGCGAACGCGTGGTGATACCGGAAAACCGTGTGCAGGATGCCCTGACCGCCCTCAAGGCAGAGGACGGGGTGATTGCGGGCATTATCGTCTCCACCTGCAATCGGACCGAACTGTACTGCGAAACCGAATTTAACGACCCCGCGCCACTGATCGAGTGGCTGGCCCGCTATCATGGCCTGAAGGCGGAGGATATCACCAGGTATATCTATCATCATGAACAGGAATCCGCTGTTAACCATGTCTTAAGAGTCGCCAGTGGTCTCGACTCCATGATTCTGGGTGAACCGCAGATTCTGGGCCAGCTGAAAAGCGCCTACCAGGCATCGAACAGCGCGGGCACCCTGGGGCTGCACCTTGACCGCCTGTTCCAGCATACCTTTTCCGTTGCCAAACAGGTACGCTCGGAAACCAGCATCGGCTCCAGTCCGGTTTCGATCGCCTATGCGGCGGTTACCCTGGCAAAACAGATTTTTGCAGACCTCTCGGAGCAGACTGTACTGCTGATTGGCGCCGGCGAAACCATCGAACTGGTCGCCAGACATCTGCACAATAATGCTATAGGACGCATGATCGTCGCCAACCGCAGTTTTGACCGGGCGCATAACCTGGCCCGTCAATTTGACGGTTATGCAATCGGCCTGAGCGAGATTTCTTCCCACCTGGCGGAAGCCGATATCGTGATTTCATCCACGGCCAGTGAGCAGCCTATTGTGCTGTATGAAGAGACCCGGCAGGCGGTAAATGAACGTCGACATCGCCCGATACTGATGGTGGATATTGCCGTACCCAGGGACATTGACCCCAGGGTTGCAAAACTTGAAGACATCTATCTATATAGTGTCGATGATATGCAGGGCATCATCCAGGAAAACATGAAGTCACGGGAAGCTGCCGCAACTGAAGCGGAAGATATCATTAGTGAACACGTTCACCAGTTCATGGGCTGGATCAGGACACGGGACGCCGTTCCCACCATCCGCGGTATTCGCGACTGGGCAGAAACGGTCAAAGAAGACGCCCTGAGCAAGGCCCGTCGGCAGATTGCCCAGGGTAAAGATATGGATGAAGTGGTTAAACAGCTCGCACATAACCTCACCAACAAGCTCATCCATAATCCAAGCTGCCGCTTGAGAGAAGCCGCTTTCCAGCAGGATGAAGACATCATCGAGGCTGCACGTACTCTCTTTGATCTGGACGGTAAAAAAACGGGTCCTGATTCATGAAAGCCTCCATCCTGAACAAGCTCGATGGTATTGCTGAGCGTCACGAGGAACTCGAGGGACTGATGTCCCAACCTGACATTATTAACGACCAGAATACGTTCCGTAATCTGTCGCAGGAATATGCGCAACTCGAAGAGGTGGTCAAAGCCCACCGTGAATATCGCCAGGTCATTAAGGATATCGACGCTGCCCGGGAGATGGAGACCGACCCCGAAATGCGTGAAATGGCCACGGAGGAAATCGCACTGGGCACAAGGCGCAGGGGTGAACTGGAGCTATCTCTGCAGAAACTGTTGCTGCCGAAGGACCCGCATGACCACAGTAATATCTTTCTGGAGATCAGGGCCGGTACCGGTGGCGATGAAGCAGCCATCTTTTCGGGGGACCTGTTCAAAATGTATAGCCGCTATGCCGAAACCCAGAAATGGCAGATTGAAGTACTCAGCGAAAGCCCGGGTGAGCACGGTGGCTACAAGGAAATCATTACCCGGATAATCGGTGACGGCGCCTACTCCAAGCTGAAGTTTGAATCAGGCGCACACCGGGTACAGCGTGTGCCGGAAACCGAATCACAGGGGCGCATTCATACCTCCGCATGCACGGTCGCTGTCATGCCGGAGCTGGATGAGGTCGAGGCATTTGAAATCAGTCCCAATGACCTGCGTATTGACACTTACCGCGCATCCGGTGCAGGAGGACAGCACGTCAACAAAACCGACTCGGCTATCCGACTTACACACCTGCCAACGGGCATAGTAGTAGAATGTCAGGATGAACGTTCTCAACACAAGAACAAGGCCCGTGCAATGTCTTTACTGCAGTCACGTCTGTTGACCGCTGAACAGGAGAAACAGGCGAGCGAGCAGGCGCAGACACGAAGAAACCTGGTCGGCAGCGGTGATCGTTCAGAGCGCATTCGTACCTATAATTTTCCGCAGGGGCGTGTTACCGACCACCGTATCAACCTGACGCTTTATTCGCTGAATGAAGTCATTGCCGGCGACCTCGAACAAATCGTCGAACCGCTAATCAATGAATACCAGGCAGACCAGCTCGCTGCACTGGCTGAATAAAAGACTCGCAATGGACAAACAGGCAAAATTTTCAATCGGACAGATTATTCATCACAAGCTGTTTAACTATCGTGGTGTAATTTTTGGTGTTGACCCGGAAATGATGATGGGTGATGACTGGTATGAGCAAGTAGCCAAATCGCGACCACCCAAGGATGAGCCGTGGTACCACGTGATGGTGGACAAGGCCTTGCATACGACTTATGTCGCACAACAGAACCTGGAACCCAGTGAAGATCAGTCGCCGATTGACCACCCCGACCTCGATATGGTCTTCGATGATTACATCGACGGCACCTACCATATGGACAAGCATAATATTCAGTAATCGCTGTGCTGGATACACACTGCCAAAACATTCTGTGCCCGTATTGTGGCGAAACGATTGAGATCGTCGTTGACTTCAGTATTGAACAGCAAAGCTATATCGAAGACTGTTTTGTCTGCTGCCGCCCAATCGAACTAACCATCACCATTGACAGTGATGGCGATGCCAGCATTGACGCCCGTCGTCAGGACGATTGACAGGCAAGCAGGGTTTCAGATCAACTTCAGATCGGCAACCAGGCCGACGGAGCCGACGACACCTTTCACCTTCACTGCCTGCATGCCCAGTGCCCTCGCGTTATCTACACTTACTTGCAGATCATCCAGAAAAAGCACCTCTTCAGGTGTTAATCCCAGTTTTTCCAGTACGATCTCAAATGCCCGTCTGTCCGGTTTCATTACGCCGATTTGATGAGAGGAGATCACATCCGGAATCATTTCTCTCAGGCCAAATTCATTCATCATTCTTGGCCAGTGCAATGGGTTTGAATTTGACAGCGCGGCCAGACGATATCTAACACCCAGCTCATGCAGCATCTGCGGCACACCATCGAACAGCCGGTTGGGCCAGGTCAGCAAGTGATTCAGAAATGTCCTGCTATCAACGTTCAGGCAGGTATCCATGATAAAACGCTCAGCGAAAGTATTAACGTCAAGACGGCCGCTCTCAAAATCCTTCACCACCGGCGAATTTATCCAGAAAGGCAACACCTCCTTGCCCGCATGATGGCCCGACAACCACTCTTTGCGAAAGGGTAAACCCTGCAAATGCACCAGCACACCGCCAATATCAAACAGAATCGTTGATATACGATCCCGATCTATAACCTGATCTGTCAAAGTCCTTTGTTCCAACCGGTTTGAAATGCAAGACTAGACGATAATAACAATCAACTCTTTCGGCCCATGAACACCGTAGGCCAGGGTCTGCTCGATATCGGCGGTTTTTGAGGGTCCAGATATCAACAATGCATTGCTTGGCATGCCCCGCTGTACCCATTGATGGGTTCTCATGAAAGACAAAAACGTATCTTCGATACTGTTCGCTTCCAGTAAGGCAATATGTACCAGCGGCACCAGCGACATCAGCCTTGGTTCGTGCTGATCCGGCCACAGGACCAGGCTACCGGTTTCCGCGAT
>JBFFRZ010000144.1:0-7315 GCA_041572715.1 Gammaproteobacteria bacterium | reverse complement strand
GTGGTTGAAGAACAAGTAACCTATCCCATCACCACCACCATGTTATCCGTACCGGGCGCACAGGTCGTCCGCGGATATTCTTTCTTTGGCGATTCTTATGTATATGTCATCTTTAAAGACGGTACCGACCTATACTGGGCAAGAACAAGGGTTCTGGAATACCTTAGTCAGGCCGCATCTGATTTACCGGAAGGGGTACTACCCAGGCTTGGTCCTGATGCCACTGGAGTTGGCTGGGTCTATAGCTACGCACTGACAGATCCTACCGGTCAATATGATCTGTCGCAGTTGAGAAGCCTGCAAGACTGGTTTCTCAAATTTGAGCTGCAAACCGTGCCCGGCGTATCTGAGGTCGCAACCGTGGGCGGTATGGTACGTCAGTACCAGGTCATCGTAGATCCGCAGAAACTGCGTGCATATGGTATCCCGTTGTCACGCCTGAGCAATGCAATCAAAAACGCCAATCAGGAAGTGGGCGGTTCAGTCATTGAACTCGCCGAGGCCGAATATATGGTTCGCACCCGTGGTTACCTGACCAACCCGGGTGATATCGAAACCATCCCGATAGACGTCACTGATGAGGGCACGCCCATATTGTTGCGAGATCTTGCGACCATACAGATCGGCCCTGAAATGCGCCGCGTGGCTGCAGATCTGGATGGTCAGGGAGAAATTACCGGTGGCATTATCGTGATGCGCTATGGAGAAAATGCCCTGACCACAATCGCGGGGGTAAAAAAGAAACTTGAAGAACTGAAATCCGGACTGCCACCAGGCGTAGAAATTGTAGAGACATACGACCGGTCGACATTGATTCATAGGGCAGTCAGGAATCTCACTGACAAGCTGATCGAAGAGTTTATTGTAGTAGCATTGGTCTGCCTGATCTTCCTGTTTCATGTCCGCTCCAGCTTTGTTGCTATTGTTACATTACCGCTCGGTATTCTTGCAGCATTCATCATCATGAAATCGCAGGGCATCAACGCCAACATTATGTCACTTGGGGGTATCGCCATTGCTATTGGTGCGATGATCGATGCGGCCATTGTCATGATCGAGAATGCCCACAAACACCTGGAGCGATACAAGGAACATCACGGGATGATGCCGGAAGGGGCCGATCACTGGCGTGTCATCCAGGATGCTGCAAATGAAGTCGGGCCCGCGCTGTTTTATTCGTTATTGATTATCACGCTAAGTTTTTTGCCGGTGTTCACACTGGAGGCACAGGAAGGTCGGCTATTCTCACCACTGGCCTTCACCAAGACTTATGCCATGGCTGCTTCGGCCGCGCTTTCTATCACCCTCGTACCGGTGCTGATGGGTTATTTCATTCGCGGCAGGATTCCGGATGAAAACAGCAACCCGTTGAACAGGTTTCTGATCTGGATATACAAACCAGTATTGACCATCGTTCTGGCCTGGCCACGGCTGACTATCATGGCTTCCCTGCTTGTCATGCTGTCACTGACGATTCCGCTTTCCGGGGTTGGTGGATTGCTTACACCGCTTAAATGGCCATTTCAGATCACATCTCTGGCGCATAACCCTGAAGGTGGTTTTGCCGAGCGGGCTATCGAAGACATTACGAAATGGCAGACAAGCATCAACAAGACCTGGAAGAATAATTTCAGGGATACGCCATGGCTAAAACGTTTTGGTTCGGGCGTCGGCTCAGAGTTCATGCCGGAGCTCAATGAAGGCGACCTGATGTACATGCCTACCACACTACCCGGTCTGTCAATCGGCAAGGCACAGGAGTTATTGCAACAAACCGATCGCCTGATTGCCAGCATACCCGAAGTAAAAAGGGTCTTTGGTAAAATCGGTCGTGCCGATACCGCAACAGACCCCGCACCGTTGACAATGATTGAGACAACCATTCAGTTAAAAGAT
Organism: Gammaproteobacteria bacterium; assembly: GCA_041572715.1. Lineage (GTDB taxonomy): Bacteria > Pseudomonadota > Gammaproteobacteria > JAJDYQ01 > JAJDYQ01 > JAJDYQ01. The sequence continues at coordinate 5,419 of JBFFRZ010000144.1, read as the reverse complement.
CAAACCGAGTGGCGCGAAGGGATGACGATAAAGAAACTAATTGATGAACTGGATAGAACCGTTAAATTTCCAGGTGTAACCAATGCATGGGTGATGCCAATCAAAACCCGTATTGACATGCTTGCCACAGGAATTAAAACGCCTGTTGGCATCAAGGTGGCCGGAGAAGACCTCAAGGTCATAGAAAAGATAGGCCGTGAAATAGAAAAAGCCATACTCACTGTGCCCGGCACCAGCTCAGCCTATTCCGAACGCGTTGTTGGGGGCAGATACATTGAGGTTATACCGGACAGGATTGCTGCTGCACGTTTCGGACTTAATATCAGCGACATTAACCAGGTCATCGCTGCTGCTGTTGGCGGCATCAACATAACCAGAACCGTGGAAGGCCTCGAACGCTATCCTGTCAACCTGAGATTTCCCAGAGAGCAACGTAACAGTATTGAAAAACTACGAACTTTACCGCTGGTAACATCAACCGGGGCGCAGGTACCACTTGGCCAGATTGCAGAAATAAAGATCGTCGACGGCCCACCGATGCTCAAGAGTGAAAACGCCCGTCTGAATGGCTGGACCTTTGTTGATATTCGCGATGTCGACCTGGGTTCCTACGTAGAAGAGGCGCAGAAAGTTGTGCGTGAACTGGTCAAGCTTCCACCGGGATATTCAATCACATGGTCTGGGCAATATGAGTATCTGATCCGGGCGAACCAGAAACTGGCGCAGGTAGTGCCATTTACCCTGTTGATCATATTTATCCTGCTCTACCTGGCATTTCGCCATGCAGGTCAGGCATTAATCGTGATGTTTTCCTTGCCATTCGCCCTCGTCGGTGGCTTCTGGCTGATTTACATACTGGATTACAATCTTTCTGTTGCGGTCGCTGTTGGTTTTATCGCCCTGGCTGGCGTCGCTGCCGAGTTCGGAGTAGTGATGCTGGTCTATCTGAATAACAGCTTAAAAGAGTACTCGATGAAGGGGCCGATTACTCTCAACGCACTGCATGAAGCCATTATGGAAGGCGCCGTACTGAGAGTGCGGCCCAAGGCAATGACGGTTGCGGTGATTGTCGCCGGTCTGATTCCTATCTTTATAGGGACAGGTGCAGGTTCTGAAGTCATGTCGCGCATCGCGGCCCCAATGATAGGCGGTATGATTACCGCACCGCTGCTATCGCTGTTTGTCGTACCCGCGATCTACCTTGTGTGGAAACGTCATTATATTGAATGAATTCGAATTTCCTGTGTTCAGGTTATACTAGCTAACTGATTCTGCGTGGATTGTGCTCATGAGTAGTTCCAGTATCTTTGGCCGCTTTCTGTGCCTGGTTGGCTTCGCCGGCAATACCACTGACCATAAAGAGAAAATTATCTCCGGTGCAGGTGCCTTTTTTGGAATCTATGGCATCTGGGTAGTCAGCGATATCTTTCTCGAGGGTACCGATGTGCCGCTGATCGTCGCTTCAATGGGTGCCTCTGCGGTTCTACTGTATGCCGTCCCACACGGCCAGCTGTCACAACCCTGGAACCTCTGTATCAGCCACTTTGTTTCGGCAATTTCCGGCGTCAGCTGCGCCATGTTGATACCTGACCAGGGGCTCGCAGCCGGCTGCGGCGTAGGACTTGCCATCGTCGCTATGCACTACACACAGTCCATACATCCGCCTGGCGGTGCAACTGCGTTAATGGCGGTTATCGGTGGCCCCAGCATCCATCAACTCGGCTTCAATTATGTATTGACCCCCGTCATGCTAAATGTTCTGGTCATATTCATTGTTACGATCCTCTTTAACTATCCTTTCAAATGGCGACGTTACCCTGAATCCATCATGCCTAAAGCATCGAAATGTGCACAGAACAAGTTACGACACGAAGATTTACAGTATGCCCTGGAACAGGCAGACACTGTTTCCACGATTACAGAACATGAGCTGGCTGAGCTATTTCGTCTTGCGGAAAAACACGCCTCGGATGATCATCTGCCCATAGATGCCATCATCAATGACCACTATTACTCCAATGGTAAACTGGGTTCGGAATGGTCCGTGAGACACATTATCGACGGGCCGAATGATTCACTTGCTGCAGATGATCAGCTTGTATTCAAAGTCGTCGCTGGTAACCAGAAATACAATGTAGCCTCGACCAGCCGCGAGGACATGGCAAAGTGGTCCCGTTATGAGGTCACACGCGACCCGAACAAACACCATGGATGGCGCCGTATCGAAGATGAGTGACTGGCATGTCTACATCATTCGCTGCGCCGGCAACACACTCTATACCGGCATCACTACCGATGTCGTACGCCGGTTCCAGGAACATCAGGGCGCTAACGGCAAGGGTGCCAAGTACCTCAAGGGAAGGGGTCCGTTAACACTCGTCTGGCAATACCAGGCCCGGGACCGGTCGCATGCAAGCCGGATTGAATACGCCATCAAGCAGCTGGGCAAAACCGAAAAGGAACAAATGATCAGCGGCGACGAGTCTCTACTGAAAATTTCCTGATCATATTTACCTGCAAGTCCGACAGGATTTCGGGCTGCCGCGAAAATTTGCTTGATACAATTATGGATAACGGTGTAGCGCGGCTGCGCAGCAATGGCTGCGCTAATTAGTCTTCAGGAAGATACATGAATCATTCATCCTACGCAGATGTCGAATTGAAAATAGAGTGGCAAAGCGATCAGATAACCCATAGCGAGAGACGTTACTTTCAGGGTATTAATTTCTGGCGTGACTACTTTCCCGGGCAGATTGGTGACCGGTTAATCAGCTCACCTGATGGTGAGTGGGTCACAGAGAATATACATGCCAGCGAAATTTTTCCCGCATACAGTGCATCCAGTATTATCAAAGTGAATAACAGCAAGCTACGTTCAATGGATAGTAAATGCTTCAGGCCTACCCTGCTCAAGGGTCGCTTTTACCCTCGCAGCATAATTGCCGGATGTGCCGGTGTGACAGCCGAGGAATTACTACCGCTTCGCGTAGTTAGTGTTGATGATGATTGTTTCACAGTTGATCTGAACCATCCGCTAGCCAGAAATCCACTTGTAATCAGTCTGCGTGTTGTAGGCAAACGTTATGCAGGCAAAGAAGAAAGGGGTGGCCGTTGCCAGGATATTGTTTATGAACTACTGATGAATGGACCGGGCCTGCAATCACCTTTTCCCGGTGGTGTTGATTTTTACTCCGGTGAAGACTTCACTCGCATAGATGACCAGGATGATGCGCTGCTCTACCAGCAGCCAAATTTTGAAGACACGTTTGACCGGGCTTCTGCAGCAGAATTATCAGCGTTTTATAGCAACTACCTGCAGGACGATGACAGGGTGCTGGACATGATGTGCGGCGCGCAATCCTACTTACCCATGAACATTGATGTGGATACTACTGGCATCGGGCTGAACGAAGATGAGCTTAAAGCAAACCCACAGCTCGAAAATTATGTTGTACAGAATGTAAATACAAATACAGACTTGCCTTTTGGGAATAATCAGTTTGATGCCGTCGTCTTTACTGCAGCGGTCGAATACCTGATTGATCCGGTAACCAGTTTCAGCGAACTATCGCGAATCACACGACCGGGTGGACATATAATTGTGACTTTCACCGACCACTGGGTTGCAAGAAAAAGCATACGGTTATGGTCAGAACTTTATTCCTTTGAACGCATGGGCCTGGTGATCGATTACTTCAACCATGCAGAAAGACTCAACCCACTTCATACCGAAACAATACAGGGGTTGTTACGCCCGGAGGATGACAGGGATGCCGACCGGAAATTATACGCGGATCCTGTATTTGCCGTGGTTGCCGAGGCGCGCTAGCGGGAGCTAATTAATTCGAAGCGCTTGACGCGCCTGGCATCACCATCGTTCACTCTCAACGACTCGGATTCTATCTGCTGCCTGATATCAGCCAGCCTTTGCTCATCTGCGGGATGAGTCTGCGCAAAAGAGCCTTTAAGGTTAAACTTCTCGGATGAGCTGGATTCCTGGTTGACGTTAGCCAGTTTACCGACAATATCTGCAAGCGCTTCGGTATTGTAACCCGCCATAGATAACATTCTCGCCGCTTCCTTGTCGGCTTCTGTTTCCTGTGACTTTGAGTAACCGGAATCAAGTATGGTCTTGACGATATCTTCTACCGAGGACCCGAAGGTTTTGGTCAGCGACTGCAGCTGCTTGTAGCTGCTACCACCCTGCTTTTCCATCGTCATCTCACCAAGTATTGCGCCTGCTTTTGTCAGGTGTGCCTGCTTGATTGCAGCCAGACCATGCTGCTGGCTGATATGTGCTATCTCGTGGGCCAGCACAGCTGCAAGCTCATCCTCTGATGCGCAGCTATTCAGCAAAGCAGTAGTCACCATAATGTATCCACCCGGTGCAGAATAGGCACCGGCGCTATCGGACTTGAGTATTTGCACGTGATACCCGCCGTATGTCTCGGGCCGGGAAGAGAACTGGACCATGTAGTTGACGATCGATTGAAGATAGGCGTGTGTTTTGGGCATGTTTTCAGTTTTGAAACGGTCCAGCAGGCGTGCCGCAACCGCACGTCCAAGGTAATACTCCTGCTCGGGTGTAAGGTCCTCATAACTCTTCATCAGGGAGGACCCGGCATCAACCAGTTTACCCAGATCATTCAGATTAAACTCGAACGCGGCAACCTGGTAGGTTGCCAGTGAGATCAGCAAAGCCAGTATCATCTGCCTCATTTGAAAAGCCCACCCGGAAAAGAAAATCCGCCTTTGGATTCTTCCTGTTCTGCCTTCGCCTGTTCGAATGAGTACTTCAGTCCACCCTGTTCAGCAAACTTCTGGAAATCAAAATCGGGCACATCCCGCTTTTCCATTTTGTCTACTGCATCATAATTGACGTTTCCACCCTGGGATTTGAACTCGCCTTCAACATCTTCATTGAAACCCTTGCCGGCAAGGGTTATGTCATCAGCATCACCGCCACGCTGTTGATTACTCGGCTGCCTGGACCGGGAATCAGCGGGTTTAGCTTTCAGTGCATCAAAGATGCTGCCACCGGAACTCTTCTGTGCGGATCCTGCGGCCTGCTCAAGTGATTTGGATAGTGCGGATTTATGCACCCAGCCCTCTTTATCTTCAAAGGATACCTGCCACCAGTCGCCACGCTCATTCAATAAATCAAGCTCGTCCTGGTAATTAACCCGCACGACAATCGGGGAAAGGTTAGATGCTTCTTTTCTGATGACTGTTTTCTTGACGGCAACCCACACGGGCGACGCATGCACCGTGACGGTGGTCAATAATACCAATAGCGCAACTAGTCTTTTCATTACAGCGTAATTATTTGGTCGTATATCGCCAGACCCCGTCCCAGTCAGGGCCGGGTGACGCATCACTATCCTCTGTGAAGTGCCTGACCCTGTCAAGCAGGGTTTTG
>JBFFRZ010000143.1:0-7324 GCA_041572715.1 Gammaproteobacteria bacterium | reverse complement strand
TGTGCAATCAGTTCCTCAGGCAAATCAAAATGAAATTCAGATCTCAACATGGCGGCGCATCATAGCAGAAGCAGGCCGGACAAATACTTGTACCCCAATGCGGATTCCACGATACTACGCGACCTGCGGATTTGCCCGAATTATTGCCAGAGTGGTGAAATTGGTAGACACGACGGATTCAAAATCCGTTGCTAGCGATAGCGTGCCGGTTCGAGTCCGGCCTCTGGTACCAACTCCAACAATAGTCACGTGCCGTGATGCACAATTCCCTGAATCATTAACGATATATGCCGGCAGCGTGTTCACCCGTCATTTAGCCAGCGTAATTTGTTATATGAAGTAACAGCAGGCTATCTGCTAACATGAGTTTCATTAGATCACCTGGCAAACGCTGATGGACCTTTGGCAAATTGTAATACTGGTATTTGCGGGCATGCTTTCAGGATGGTTGAACGTAATGGCAGGTGGCGGCTCATTACTTACCGTACCGATCATGCTGTTCATGGACATGCCTGCACCCGTGGCTAATGGCACGAACCGGATCGCTATTCTTGCGCAGAATATCACCGCGGTTTATACCTTTTTCCATAAAGGCCTGTCTGATTTCAAACTTGGTCTCAGCCTTTCTTTTGCGGCTTCCGCAGGTGCCGTCCTTGGTGCTTACCTTGGTGTACACATCGAGGGGGAATGGTTTGATCGGCTGCTGGCAGCGGTCATGATCGCCGTGATGATCATCATGGCCAGCGGTAATAAGTTGGGCGGAAAAAAACCCGGCGATCATTCGGCTGAGCCTGAACAACCCAAAAACCTGTTGTGGGGACATGTCCTGATGATTGGCGCCGGGTTCTGGGGAGGTATGATCCAGATCGGTGTCGGCTTTATTCTTATGCCTATCCTGCATCGCGTAATGGGCATCGGGCTTGTACGTGTAAACATGTACAAGGTATTTGTCGTGCTGAGTTATACCATTGTTGCTCTTGCAATATTTGCTTCGCAACTTGAACTGATGTGGTGGGCTGGTCTCGGGCTTGCGCTGGGGAATTCCATTGGTGGCTGGTATGGTGCCCACACCACAATACACAAGGGTGATGCCTGGATACGCTGGGTTCTCAATATCACCCTGACCGCATTCATCATCAAGCTGCTGTTCTTCTGATCCGTCAGGTAAAACCCATCAAGCCCGGTAGCCATAATACAATGCCGGGCAATGCAATCAGCACGGCGATTGTCAACAGGTCTGCTACAAAAAATGGCTTAACACCCTTGAATACATCCTGCACGGTGACTTCCGGGCGCACTCCCGCTACGACAAAACAGTTCAGGCCAATCGGCGGCGTAATCAGGCATAACTCGGCCATTTTTACGACAATGATTCCAAACCAGATCGATACACCAACCCCGGAAATACCAAAGGCCGAGTCTGCCGCAGTGACACCTTCGCCGCCGTTCAATGCGATGATTGCCGGGTATACAACAGGTAGCGTTAATAACAGCATGCCAATGGCATCCATGAACATACCAAGAACTGCATAACTCAACAGAATCATGATCAAAATCATCATCGGGCTCATCTCAAGGCTGGTAAGCCAGTCAGAGAATGCCCCGGGCAAATCTGCAAAACCCAAAAAGCGAACATATAACAACACACCCCAGATGATCGAGAAAATCATCACGGAAAGCTTGGTGGTTTCCATTAAAGAGCTGCGTAACTCTTTCCAGCGCATACCCTTGCGCAGGGCCATCAACAAAATAATGAATGCGCCCAGTGAGCCCGCTTCTGTTGGCGTACCAACCCCCCCATATATACACACGATAATAATGCCGACCACCGCAAATATGGGTAACGCACCAGGAACACTTTCGAACCTCTGTTTCCAGGTGAATCCGCGTACCGGCGGTCCGAAATCCTTGCGTGTAGTCGCCAGAAAAACCACGAGCCCGCCATAGATGAGCGCGGATACCAGCCCGGGCAGGAAACCCGCCATCAGCAGCGCGCCTACGTCCTGCTCAACAATAATTGCATAGATAACCAGGATCGCCGACGGCGGTATCAACGATGCGAGTGTGCCACCTGCCGCTACCACACCAGCTGCAAAGCGCTTGTCATAACCCAGCCTCAACATTTCAGGGATAGCGATACGCGCAAATACCGCCGAAGTCGCTACCGAAGCACCCGAAACAGCCGCAAAACCCGCTGTAGAGAAAACGGTCGCAACACCCATGCCACCCGGCAACCATCCAACCCAACGTTTTGCGGCTTCAAACAGGGCCTTGGTAAGGCCTGCGTAATACGCCAGGTATCCAATCAATATAAAGGTCGGTATAAGCGAAAGCGCCAGGCTGGAAACTTTTGAATGCGGAATTGTCCCTGCCATCTGAATGCTGATCATCAGGCCGCGTTCAAAACCGTATTTCGCGGTAAACACCCATAGCAGTCCAGCAAAACCCGCTATCGCGGCGGCAAATGCCACGCGCACACCAATTATGATCAGCAACAACATGAAACCAGTGATCCATAGCCCGATACCTATGGTATCCATATTTGCCATGTATTCGGCCAGGTTCACTAGTAAAGAGCCTGATCTGAATCTTCTTTGACTGACTCCGCTTCTTTTGCCGCCACGGCCGCAGCATCTTCAATCAGTGGTATGCCAACCGGTTGTTCAGCATTTTCCCTGAAGGCTCGCGCATAACCCCAGATCTGTAACATCAACCGCAATGCCAAGACCGTCAGCGCAACCGGTACAACAAGTTTCGCGGGCCAGATTGGCAAATCAATATCAAGTGATGAGTCCCCCAGCGTGTATGCTCTCCAGAAATGCAGCGAAGACCCATAGATGAGCACCAGTGTCACCAGCAACATCAGCAGCACGGATACCAGTTCGGTGAACCACAACCAGCGCCCACGTAAATGACTCACCAGGATATCCATGCGTATATGACCACCGAGGCGCTTGGTATAGGCAATCCCGAGAAATGCGATGAATGCCATGGATTGTTCTACCCAGTCGATGTAACCGCTTACCGACATATTGAACAGCCAGCGCCCGAGTACATTGGTGGTAGCAAGAAATACCAGCAAAAAGATGATGATACCGCCGAGTAAATTTAATGCCGATTCAAGCCTGAAATAAGCACGATCGGCGCGACTGAGCTTGCTGTCGTCTTCAAATATGGAAGTCGAGCTTGGCATACATAATTATGACAGGTATCAAATAAGGGTTCCGAAGCTCATAAATACAATCCCGGCATGCCATGCTGGATGACATGCCAGGATCTGTGCTGACTTACTTGTTAAACAGTGCCCTGGTGAATTCAAACAACTGCTTGGCATCGAAACTCTTGCTGTTGTCTTTTACCCATTCTTCACGAACTGATTCTGCAAGCTTGTTCAGCTCATCGGTTTGCGCCTCAGTGAAAGTAATCTCCTTTAAGCCGGCTTCCTTAACCGCTGCTTTGTATTTGCCGGTAGTATTGTTATCGTAGTTATCTACATAAAATTTCAATGCTTCATCTACAGAACCCAGCAGTGCCTTTTTATGTTCTGGTTTCAGCGCATTTAATGCATCGGTATTAACAACGACCGGACAGTTTGCAGTGCCGAGATTCAGGTTAGTTGTATACCATTTGCCAACATTGTAGGTTTTGGTCGCAAGATGCGCATGCGGAGCAAAAGAAGCCGCATCAATCACGCCGGAATCCATTGACTGACGCACCTCGGCAAATGGCACACCGGTCTTTATGGCGCCAAGTTTACTCAATACCCCCATGATACCGCCCGGGCCACGGATACGCAGACCCTTGAAATCTTCCAGAGACTTCAGATCATCAGTTTTACTGACAATATTGTATTGAGGCATTGGGGTTGGCATGAGGATGGTCGCATTCCAGCGAGCCAGATCTTTTTTCACAATGGGATGGTTATGCACTTCTGTAAAAATCTCGGCCTTACGTGCCAACGACACATTGCGTGAAAAGGGCAACTCGGTCACGGTAATGGAAGGATTTTTTTCCTTGTGATAAAAAGAACAGAATTGCGCCATTTCAAATGCGCCGATGGAAATCCCGTCGAGGTTCTCTTTTGACTTGGAAAGACCGCCGTACGAGATATTGAGTTTAAAATCACCGTTGGTTTTTTTGTTCACCAGCTCGGCCAGCTTCTCTACATTTTCGGTGAACGCACGACGCTTACCCCACAGAGATACATTCCATTCTGTTGCAGCTGCTACTTCAGCTACGACGAAACAGCTCAGTAGCCCGATCAGGATCGGGGCTTTCTTCATCATTTTCATATTCTTCTCCGATGGCAATAGATCTAACGATACGTTAGTTATTTATAATATTGTTATAGATGTTGCAGCAGGTTTAACCAAAGACTGTTTTGATCATCCCAGCAATACATAACTAGATCAATCATAATAATAAAATTGATAGAGATTACTATCCCAAATTGCAGATTTGCAGTGATGATATTCCAGCTCGTTTTTCAAAATGGGATTTTCAGACCCCTGCAGTATTGACGTGATTGCGCGACTTTATACAAGAGGCGGTGCCTGCAAAAATACGCGCTGATCTTTTAATGAGATGGTCCCCAGCACATTTTTACGTTTATAGATTTCTTGGTCACCATAGGCGATTGGCAGCAAGCCGGTTTCTGCAACGCCCAGTACCGTTACATACCAGCCACTGTAGGACCAGTCACGCCCGTTACCCAGCGAAAGTATTTTAGGAAATCGTTGCAGGAAACGTTCGGCGAGTTCACGTGAATTATCTTCCATCGCATCCTGCCATCCGAAATATTCATTGCTATGGACAGTGGAATAATAAGCAATATTACCATCAAGCGGATCCACCGATAGCAACGCACCATTTGTACGATCGATGTTCTTGATGTGTGTGATCGCACACTCCCAGTCGTTGCCATCTTCGCTCAATCCGGGTGCGATGCGTATTCGCTGATAACCCAACTTATGCAGGTGAAGCACCATGGACAGCACGCGGTTGGCGCGCCTAAATTTAGCACGGTTCTCAGTAGTATTTTGCATGAAGTTATATTGTAGTTTTTCGCTTTTTGTATTCTATATTTTCCCTGACTTGCTTCAGTATCGATAGTGACTTTTCCGTATAGCTTAAAAGTTTGCAGCTAATTATCCATACTGTGGGTAATTTTTCGTGCCACTTCAGCTTTTTGCTTTTGTTGGCCTCATGCCGGGGCACGAGTGGCTTTTGTTACGGCAAAAGCCACCAAAACCACTCGCTCCGGGTACGCTGGCCGTTGGCTACCCTGCGATGCTCATAAAATCCGGCGCTGCGCAACTCGCTGACACTCAAACAGTGCTCGCTTGAAACCGGATTTTATTGCGCTTCTCGGCAGCGTACAGTCGCATGGCTCAATAGACACATTAACGAAGGGATTAACCCCGGATGACTCGACGAGCCGTGATATGAGGGCAGGGTAAAATCGACATGGACGTCGATTTTAGGAAAATCGGAACAGGACGTTCCGTTTTCCCGGCCCGTTGCCTGAATGAGCGGGGAGTGAACCTGAAAGGCGTGTCATTGGGTGGCCTTCTCTTTGGTTACTTTCTCTTGGCCACGCAAGAGAAAGTAACTCTCACTGTAGGTACGAAAAAATATAAGGTAGAACTGGCTGGAACCAGCACAAGACATTAACTATAAGAAATGACTATAACCACCTTCGGTCAAGATACTTGCCCTTGATCAGACGCTCGATGCTGGCTCTCATGATCTGCCTGCCCCACTTGAACTCCTTGTAGAGCAGAACAAAATTCCAGGTATCCTTCAGAAGACGTACACGGTCCTTCATCGGCAGCTTCATTAATGCTTCAGGAAAATCCGCCTCATGCGGTTTGGCAAAAGCAATCATTAACGGGTTCCACTGGTCAGTGGTGCGCCTGACCTCGGAAGCGATCATCGCACGATAATGCTGATGAACCGGCCGGTTTGTACGATGTGCCTCAACGACGGCTTCACCCGAGATGGCTCCGGTATGTAATGCGCAGCTCATGCCCTCGCCGATCATATTGAGAAAGCCGGTACTCTGCCCGGTCAGCAGAACATTTCCCTTGCCGAGTATGTAGGTATTAATCAGGGAAGGACCAAAGTTCTCTGCGCACCCTTCATGGTCCGGGTCGGCCGGCTTCAGCTTGACCCCGTGCTTGTCATCCAGGTACTGCTGTACCTTCGCATGTCGATCATGAAAGCTGTCGCCACGTTTGAAGCCCGCGCCAACGATTTGTCGTCCATCTCGTGCATGGCTCCATGTGTAGTGACCCAGTTCCGGGTGAAACCAGAAGTGAAAGTATGCTTCATCCAGCGGGCATTCTTCGATTTCGTGAAACTTCTGACCCACGAAAAACCAGGGGATCTGCTTGTTGTATTCCGGGTAAATGGATCGGCGAACAATCGAGCTGGGCCCATCCGCCCCGATAACATGATGGGCTCGAAAGGTCAGTGTCTCCCCACCTCGCGCGCGCGCAGTGACTTCTACATAATCATCATGATCAGTGACATCAAGTACAGACGTCTGGTCCATTACTTCTGCACCACTACGATTGATGGCCCAGTAATCTGAATATTTACGATGCAGGTGTGGTGTCGTACCACCAAAAAAATCCATCGGTAGCTGAATGAGGCTGGGAAAATGAAATACCACGCCGCGGCAATAGGTAGGCTCATGCAATGCCTGCCGTGGTAACGGACCAAAGTTCTCCAGTAAAAACCGGTATCCGCGTGGCGAAAGAATGCCACTGCAAATCTTGTGTCGCGGCAGTTCCTGTCGCTCCAGGATCAGGGTTTCAAGTCCCGCATCCACACATCGCTTGGCCGCTGCAGCCGCGGCAAGACTGGCGCCGACAATTAAGGTATCAACCGTGCGCACCGTCATAGTAATTCCGTGATGTGAACAACCATCTGCTCACAATGCCGGTTCAGCAACTGGTAATCAGACAATGATTCTGCAATAACACGCTGTGCATTACTGCCCGACATGAGCCAGCGTATCTGGGCTGCATGATCAAATCCCGCAACTGCATGCGCCCCGGTCGGGATGGCCAGACGATGCAGATCACGATTCAATATACAGCGGGTCTGCTGTTGCATGTCATCATAATAAATAACGGCGCGCGCATAATCTGCATGATATCCCTGGCTATCTATCACATAGTAATCATTTGCACCGATGTTGTTTCGGATGCCGGTATGCGAAGACAGATTTCTGCCGAGCGATTCCATGGGTATTTGCGGCAGCTTGTCCTTGATAAGTTTCTGCAACAGTCCATCACTGATGATGATTTTCTTCACC
>JBFFRZ010000142.1:0-7356 GCA_041572715.1 Gammaproteobacteria bacterium | reverse complement strand
CATCGTATCAGACCGGCAACCAGGAAAAAGCGCGAACCCCTGCCTATTAACGAGGCAATTGCGAAGACTGGCAGGAATAAAGACATGGTACCTGCCGCTATGGTAAACACCTTGTACGGTATGGGAGAAAAACCGGCAACCAGCACAACCCAGAAACCCCATTGGTCAAACCACAGGCGGGCTTTTTCAAATCTGGCCATGTAACCAAACTGCTCTATCCATGGCTGTACCAGTTCAAAGGCAAAATACCCGATCAGGTAACCGAATACTCCGCCCAGGACTGAAGTCACGGTGGTTATCAGTGCATAAACCCAGGCTTTTTCGGGCCTGGCCAGGCTCATTGGTGCCAACATCACATCCGGCGGTATCGGAAAGAATGAAGATTCCGCAAAACTCAGACCACCGAGGTAATAGCTGGCATGGCGATGCGCTGCCCATACCAGCGCCTTGTCATACAATGCGGTAAATAGTTTCATGCTCAAGCTTTCCCGCTAAGAAACGGAACAAATGACACTGCTTCAAGTGTACGGCTTTCAAAACCGTCTTCAGTACGCTTGATATAACGCAACTCCTGAACATCCCTGCCTTTCCCCACCGGTATCACCATGCGGCCCCCTTCAGCCATCTGGTCCAGCAACTCCTGTGGCACTTCTTCGGGTGCCGCGGTTACCATGATGGCGTCGTAGGGCCCGGACTGGGGCCAGCCCCAGCTGCCATCGCTGTGCTTTGCCATGATATTGTTCAGTTTCAGCTGACGAAAACGCTGTTTGGCCTGCACCAGCAGGGCCCGTATCCGTTCAACGCTGAATACCCGGGGTACGATAGCGGCCAGTATCGCAGCCTGGTAACCGGACCCGGTACCAATTTCCAGCACCTTGTCGGGAATACCGTCTTGAAGCAGAACCTCAGTCATGCGAGCAACGATGTATGGCTGGGAGATGGTCTGACCATTACTGATTGGCAATGCATTATCTTCATAGGCGCGGTGTGAAAGTGCCTCATCAATGAATAAATGCCTGGGGGTCTCACTGATTGCCTTCAGTACGAGTTCATTGCTGATACCTTTCTGTCTGAGCCTGTCCACCAGGCGATCCCGGGCGCGCTGTGAGGTCATACCCGTGCCCTGTTTCAGTAACGGATTAATGACCATGGCTTTTCACCCAGTTCTCAACTTGCTGGCGAACCCCGTGATGGGTCAGATCAACATGCAGTGGGGTCAATGACGGGCGCTGATGCTGATCGGCATAGAAATCCGTGCCGGGACCCGCATCCTGTTCTGCGCCAGGCGGGCCAACCCAGTAAATCGTTTGCCCGCGAGGATCGGTGGACTTGAATACCGGCTCAGCCCTGTGCCGGCCACCCAGTCTTGTTACTTCTATTTCTCCCAATTCGTGTTTCTCCAGGTCTGGAATATTCAGATTCAGAATAATATTACCCGGCAAAGGATCATGAAGCAGCTGGTCAACCAGCTGATTTACCAGCTCAGCCGCGACATCCAGATGCCTTGGATAAAAGGATCCGGAGGATACCGCCAGCGCCGGCAACCCCAGAAACCGACCTTCCATGGCCGCAGCTACGGTTCCGGAGTAGAGCACATCATCTCCCAGGTTGGGACCTGCGTTGATCCCGGAGATCACCATGTCCGGTTCCTGCTGTAATAGCCCGGTTATTGCCAGATGCACACAATCAGTTGGTGTACCGTTGACGCAGAATATCCCCGGTTCTTTCTCAGTAGCTCTCAATGGCTGATCCAGGGTCAGGGAATTGCTCGCACCGCTACGATTCTGATCAGGTGCAACGATTGTTACCTCATGCTGCTTGCTCAACAGATGATACAGCTCCCTGATGCCGGGGGAAGTATAGCCATCATCATTACTCAGTAAAATTCGCACAAATATTCAGTTCTGCTCATAAATCGGCGCTACTATACCTCAGGAAGATCCGATTTAAGACATGGATTAAACTATTACAGGTCAAAATTACCGGATCCAGGTCTGTTTTCATTGGCCATCACGGGCATTTCAATACTGGAGCCTGTTTTGTGTTTGAGTCACGTACCCGGTACATCGGGAAGGCAAGGAGGACAGCAGCTGATGGCGCTTAATAGCCCGGTATCAACAATCTGCCCCGGAAATTCAGTTCCCGGACCTGGCGCGATGACGACAATGAAAACCGCTAGATTCAATTCAGTAACCTGATGAGCAACGACAACGACGAGGACCTGTTTCGCAAGCTGTACGGTGATATCAAACGCGTGCAGCATGACCGTGTACCTGAATACCGCAAACACCCCCGCATTAAAAAGCCTCGCGAGCCGGGTGAAGCCAACGTCAGGCAATCCGGAATATCTCCCTGGCCTGATTTGCATGACATGGCTATATCAGGCCGCGAAAATTATACCTATCGGGCCGATGGCCTTCAGAACAAGGTATTGCAAAGACTGAAACGCGGACAACTATCACCGGAAGCAAGCATTGACCTGCATGGCATGACGCGCACACAGGCGCTGACCGAGCTGCAAAGATTTATCGGCAACTGCCGATCACGCCATATCAAGGTTGCCCATGTTGTGCACGGTAAAGGTTATCAATCAAGTCAGGGGAAACCGGTATTAAAGCCTTCGGTAGCCTTGTGGCTGAAACAGATGCCGGAGGTACTGGCCTACTCGCCATGCCTGCCTTCCGACGGGGGTGAGGGTGCATTATATGTGCTGTTAAAACGCTAGCTGATCACAGTAACTCAGATCTCGATCATTTTATTAATGAAAAATCCCTTCACTTCTTCGTAATTGTAGTATCCCCTTGGATTGCATACCACGCGAACATCATTGACCATGTAATCCTGCCCCTGGTGTGTATGGCCGTGCACCCATAAACTGACATCAGCGTCATTCATCACGGGCTCAAGATTGGAACAGTAACAATACTGGTAAGCATCCATCGGGCTGCGATGCCAGCTTTTCATGGACGGCGCATGATGGGTCACGACCACGGTTTTTCCATCATAGGGTTGACTCAATACCTCTTTCAACCAGTCAAGTGACTGTTTGTGTGCTTCAAGCAGCCGAGAGGGGCGTAAAGGTTTGCCACCATCAGTGATATAGCGAAAATCATTCATACCCTGGGCAGCCGCCCGCATGATCTGATCGTTCGAGTGTCCATAGTCTGTCCACAGACTGCAACCGACGAAGCGGACGCCATCAATTTCTACACTTTCATTTTCCAGGAAGTGAACATTGGAACCACTACTCTCCTGCCAGACCTGGTCAATGAATCCGGTGTAGTCCTGTCCCCAGTACTCATGATTACCCAGTACGTATATGACAGGCTGATCAAAACGGGTCAGCCAGGAAATGCCATCAAGACCGACACCTATGTCCCCCGCTGCAATAATGACATCAGCCCCATCAGAGACTGGCTCAATCGTACCGAATTCAAGATGGAGATCGGAAAAATACTGAATTTTCACTTGGATGAGGATAAACGCATGGATACGGACCAAGAATAACATGCACGCAAGCCGTCTATACACCGGTATTTAATGTGGCTATACGGGGATACACATGAAGCTCCCCGAAAGTGCGGGCACTTTAATTGTTAGCGGCGTTTGCGCCCTGCTTTGTGAATGGCTCTGTAGTCAACGTCCAGTGCCGCCTCATGAATGGCCTCTGCCATGGTCGGGTGTGCATGGACAGTTCGTGCAATATCCTCAGCGCTGCCCTCAAATGCCATAACAATAACGGCTTCAGCGATCAGTTCAGAAGCATTTCTACCCACGATATGCACACCCAGCACACGGTCTGTCCGTTTATCTGCAATGATCTTGACAAAACCTGCAGCGGCATCGGCGGCCAGCGCCCGGCCTGTCGCCGCGAATGGGAACATGCCGGCATTGTATTCAACGCCGGCCTCCTTCAACTGCTGTTCTGTCTTGCCAACCCAGGCAATTTCCGGTTCTGTATAAACAACAAACGGAATCAGGTTGTGGTCAATCAGCGAATTCTGTCCGGCTATGAGCTCAGCTACCGCGATACCCTCTTCTGAGCCTTTATGGGCCAGCATCGGCCCTCGCACACAGTCACCGATCGCATAGACGTGCTCTATGCTGGTCCGGCAATGTTCATCTACTTCGATAAATCCACGATCATCGGTCCTGAGGCCAAGTGTTTCATCCGCAATACTGTCTGTATTGGGTTTTCTTCCTACAGCAACCAGAACTTTATCAACTTCAATTGTCTGTGACCCCTGTTCATCCTCGTAATCTACGGCCACCTTTCGGGCTGATGCCCTTGCAGCAGTTACTTTTGCAGAAAGCCTGATATCCAGACCCTGCGCCTTGAATTGTTTGAGGGATTCTCTAGAAACATTGTTATCAGCCATGGGCAGAAACTGACCCATGGCTTCAAGCACCACGACTTCAGAACCCAGCCGGTTCCATACACTGCCCAGTTCAAGCCCGATAACACCGGCACCGATGACAGCAAGTCGCCTGGGAACAGACTTGAAATCGAGTGCCCCACTTGAATCGACAATATTCCTGCCATCGACAGGTGCGACCGGGATATCGATGGGTACAGAGCCACAGGCGATAATAATATGTGTGCCGGCAATCTCCTTCGAGCCCTGGTCAGTAGTAACTTCTACTTTATTACCCTGCTTCAGTCTGCCTTTACCTTGCAGCCAATCAATTTTGTTAGCCTTGAACAGGCCGGCAACCCCACTCGTCAATTGCCTGACAACGGCATCTTTTCTATCCAGCATGCGCGAGACATTCAGTTTTGCACCCTTGATCTCGATACCATGGGCTTCTGACTCGTACATCATTTGCAGGTAGCGCTCGGATGATTCGAGTAATGCCTTGGAAGGAATGCAACCAACATTCAGACAGGTTCCGCCCAGCGCCGGCTTGCCATCCTTGCCAATCCAGGATTCAACAACAGCTACCAACATACCCAGCTGAGCACATCTGATGGCCGAAACATAACCTGCCGGCCCTGCACCAATAATTACGACATCATATGCCTGGTTTTGTTTTTTACTCACAGCAAATACTCCGGCACGTCATTTATTCAGGGTGGTAAAAATCTGCATGGTACCTTTAGGATATAAGGCAGAAACCCGGCTACGCGATATCCAGCAACATGCTCGCGGGGTCCTCGAGTGACTGTTTTACACTGGCCAGGAACTGCACCGCATCGCGTCCATCAATGATTCGATGGTCATAAGACAAGGCGAGAAACATGACCGGCCTGACAACCACTTCGCCCTTCTCTACGACAGCACGCTCAATAATATTATGCATGCCCAGAATCGCACTCTGTGGCGGATTGATAATTGGCGTCGATAACATCGATCCGTAAATGCCGCCATTGGTAATACTGAACGTTCCTCCGGACAATTCATCCAGTTCTAATCTACCATCGCCCGCACGTGTGCCGAAATCCTTGATCGTTTTTTCAATGTCCGCAAACGACATTCTGTCCACATTCCTCAATATAGGCACAACCAATCCACGAGGTGAGCCGACCGCAATGCCGATATCATAGTAACCGTGATAAATAATATCGCTGCCGTCTATTGATGCATTGACCACCGGAAACTGTCTTAATGCTTCCGCACAGGCCTTCACGAAGAAAGACATGAACCCGAGTTTTACTTCATGCTTTCGTTCAAACCTGTCCCTGTATTTTGCCCGAAGATCCATTACCGGCTGCATATTTACTTCATTGAATGTCGTCAGGATGGCTGCCGTCTGCTGTGATTCCACCAGTCGCTGAGCAATACGCGCACGCAAACGGGTCATCGGCACGCGCTCTTCCCTGCGCCCGCTGCTGTCCGGCTGTGCTGACGGGATGCTATCGAGCTTCATGGTTCCAGCTTTCGCCGGCTTGGCAGAACTGGCCTTTTGAGAAAGGTAGTCCAGTACATCCTGTTTGATAATTCTGCCACCCTTGCCGCTACCCTTGATCAATGAGGCATCTACTTCATTGTCTGCGAGCAATTGTCTGACGGCCGGACTCATTGGTGGCGAGATGTCTTCAGACTTTGCGCTATTCGCAGGCGCATCGGTACCCGCTGCCGCCTTTTTTTGCTCAACATCCTGGCTATCGCCCACATCCATGATCGCAAGCACTTCACCGCTGGTCACAACTTCGCCGTTTTGTTTGAGCAAACTGCTTATGACGCCACTATCGGGCGCCGGTATTTCAAGCACCACCTTGTCGGTTTCTATATCGACCAGATTTTCATCACGCTTGACGTAATCACCGGGCTGTCTGTGCCACTCCAGCAACAAGCCGTCTGCTACTGACTCGGGAAGTTCCGGCACCTTGATTTCAATACTCATGAACGTTATTTCCTCTTGTGCTTTTTCTGAAATCCGCCGAAAAGTGCTTTCATTACAATTGAATATTGCTGCTCCATGTGTAATGAGTAATACCCCACCGCCGGCGAAGCTGATGCTTTACGGCCGACATAATGCAATACCTGGGTGTCATCTACATACTTTCTGAATCGATGCTGAACCTGATACCAGGCCCCCTGATTTTGTGGTTCTTCCTGACACCATACGACATCCTTCACATTACGATACTGGTAAAAGTAATATGCAAAGTCCTTGTGTGGGAACGGGTACAACTGCTCGAGGCGCATGATCGCAACATCATCCGCGCCTTCTTCATATTTTTTTGCCAGCAGATCGTAGTAAATCTTGCCGGAGCATATAACCAGACGTTTGACCTTATCGATTTCCGGGTTATCAATATCATCAATGACATTCTGAAACTTGCCGTCACTCAGTTCCTTTATATCGGACACTGCCATCTTGTGTCGAAGCAATGACTTGGGTGACATGACGATCAGAGGTTTTCGGTAAGGCCTGACAATCTGTCGCCTTAACAGGTGAAAAATTTGTGCCGGCGTGGTTGGCATACACACCTGAATGTTATGTTCCGCGCTCAGGTGAAGGTAGCGTTCGAGTCTTGCCGATGAATGCTCCGGTCCCTGGCCTTCATAACCGTGTGGCAACAGCATGACCAGGCCACAGAACAGGTTCCATTTGGCCTCGGCAGCGCTGATAAACTGGTCTATGACCGCCTGCGCGCCATTGGCGAAATCCCCGAACTGCGCTTCCCATAGTGTCAGGCCATGTGGATCTGCCGTGGCGTAACCGTATTCAAAGCCAAGCACAGCTTCCTCGGACAGCAGCGAGTCGATGACGATGAAACTGCCGGCAAATTCCTCGTTCACATCATCAGCGACATGCTGCAGAGGAACCCAGGTGTTCCCGGTCTTCTGGTCGTGAATAACGGCATGGCGATGAAAGAAGGTACCCCTGCCGGAATCCTGCCCGGACAGT
>JBFFRZ010000141.1:0-7413 GCA_041572715.1 Gammaproteobacteria bacterium | reverse complement strand
TGATTGAGCATGATATGGGTGTCGTTATGGATATTTCTCACCGGGTCATGGTTCTTGATTTCGGCAAGAAGATCGCCGAGGGCTTGCCCGAAGAAGAGGAAGCGGGATGATCGCACCCGATCAGTTCGTTCGTCAGCAGGCGCTGGATATTAGCCGGTCGTTCATCGTGCAGGCGCCAGCCGGTTCCGGTAAAACAGAGTTGCTCATTCAGCGTTACCTGGCGCTGTTGGCAACAGTAAATGAACCGGAAGAAGTGCTGGCGATCACCTTTACGCGCAAGGCCGTAGCCGAGATGCGTAAACGGGTCATCGAAGCCCTGAATGGTGCGCAGCAGGCCAGGCCAGAATCCGAACATGCCGCACTGACCTGGCAACTGGCAACCGATGTACTCAGGCGCTCCGAAGATCGAGACTGGAAGCTGAGTGTTCAGCCGGCCCGCCTGCGGATCATGACCATCGATTCACTCAATGCCTCGCTGGTGGGAAGCATGCCGTGGCTATCGCGAATCGGTTCCGATGCCGCCATGCAGGACAATGCGCAGAGCCTTTACGAGGAGGCCGCCTGGCAGATACTGGATAGCCGTAATGCAGCGGTGCCGTCACAAGCCGAGGCGCTAGAGACCCTGCTGTTGCACCTGGATAACAATGACCGCCGCGTCATGCGGCTATTATGCGGGTTGCTGGCCAAACGTGACCAGTGGTTACGTTACCTGGTGCCGCTGAAAAGCGGGCAGGGAGATGCAGACACGCGTAAGTCGCTGACACAAATGTTTGTAGAGGTTATCGAGGAACAGCTGGCCGATTTACATGCGCATATACCGTTTGATATCGGGCATGAAATGGTGCGTATCGCCGCTGCCGGGGCTCGTCAGCTGTGGTCACAAGGCATTGCTGACAAGGCCCTCGTGGCCTGTCGGGAACTGGCTGAATTACCTGAACCACACATTGAATTGGTGTCGCAGTGGAAGGGCCTGGCCAGCCTGTTTCTGACGACCCAGGGGAGCTGGCGCAGTGCCAGGTCCTTTAATAAAACACTGGGATTCCCGCCAGGCAATGAATACAAGCCTGCGATAGAGTTACTTCAGAATAAGCTTCAAGATCATGAAAAATTACTCAATAAGTTCATAGAGATATATGATATACCTGAGACGATTTATAGTGATGCTCAGTGGGATGTACTGGCTGCACTAATTGAATTATTGCCGGTCGCGGTAGCGCAACTGCAGCTGGTATTCCGGCAGCATGGCGCCATGGATTTTGTCGCCCAGGCCATGGCCGCCGCCCAGGCATTGGGGCAGGGTGACCAGGTCACTGATCTGGCGATGAAGCTGGACGTTCAGCTAAAGCATATCCTGATGGATGAGTTTCAGGATACTTCTTATTCACAGTTCAGGCTGCTGGAAAAATTACTTGATGGATGGCAGCCGGACGATGGGCGTAGCCTGTTCCTGGTGGGCGATCCGATGCAGTCCATCTATGGATTTCGTGAAGCGGATGTCAGTGGTTTTCTGAAAGTCCGTGACCATGGTATCGGCACCATGCAACCCGAGTCACTGGCATTAAACGCCAACTTCCGTTCAACGCCGCAACTGGTGGACTGGTTCAACATGGTATTTCCAGACGTACTGGCCAGTGAAGATAACCTGTCGCTGGGCGCTGTCCGATATTCCGGCGCCGTGGCGGCAAGGCAGGCTCTGCCTGATAGCAGCGTAAGCGTGCACGCGGCTCTTGATCTGGAACGTGATGCGCAGGCGCGCCACATGCTTGAAGTCATTCAGCAGACCGTTGAAAAATATCCCGGGCAAAATATTGGCGTGCTGGTCCGTTCGCGCGGCCACCTGCATGAACTTTATCAACTGCTGACGGATAGCGGCATGGATTTTCAGGCGGTTGATATCCTGCCCATTAACAAGCAGCCCGTGATCCATGACTTGTTGTCTGTTACCCGCAGCTTGCTGCATCTGCATGATCGCATTGCCTGGCTTGCCGTATTACGTGCGCCTTGGTGCGGACTGACATTACAGTCATTGCACACACTCACCGGCAGTCACTCCGGGGATGACCTGTGGTCATTGATGAATAACCCGGATATTCAATGTCAACTTGATGATAGCGAGCTGGCCAGACTGCAGCGTATTGTCGACTGCTACACCGCAGTTCTGGATCATTCCAGTCAGTTAACACTGCGCACGCGTGTCGAGTGGTTATGGAAGGGGCTAGGCGGGGTTGACTGTCATGTCGGTACTGAGCACGACATGCAGACTTATCTCGATTTGATCGATGAACTGGAACTCAGTGGGCAGGACATCACCCCGAATGCCATCGTCACTGCGCTTGAGGATGTCTACACATCAAACGTTTCGAGCCGCCAGGGTGCAGATGCCTCTGGTGTGCAACTGATGACCATTCATAAATCCAAGGGGCTGCAGTTTGATACCGTGATTCTGCCGGCACTGGATCGCGGTGCGCCATCTGATGACAAGGAATTGCTGGCCTGGCATTTAGAGCTGGGTGATGATTATGACCCGCGATTACTGCTTGCACCGATTCATGCGTCGGGTGGTAATGATCCCGGTTTTGAGTTCGTGCGTAAACGGGAGCAGCGTCGCCGTAGCTATGAAACGCAGCGACAGCTCTATGTTGCCATCACGCGTGCGAAAAACCGCCTGCATCTGTTCGCATCACTTGGTACCAATAAAGATGGCGAGCCGGCAAAACCGAAGGCCGGCAGCTTTCTCAGCCTGCTGTATTCACATGTCGATCACTATTTCCTGGAAGCCCCCGTGGCAAAGAAACAGGAATCATCGGCCGACGCATTGACCGCCCGCGATATTCCCCTGCTACGTGTGCCGGCAGACTGGCGCCCCGTGATAGCCGGCAGCAATGTGCAGTCACAGGTCGAGGATAACCAGTTCATCGAACGTGAACGCATTGAGTTCTCATGGGCGGGACAGACAGCGCGGCTGGTCGGTACCGTAGTGCACCAGTACCTGCACCAGATGGGTGAAGAGGGCGTTGAGCACTGGGATGAGGCGCGCATCAACAGGGCAAAAGCCGCAATTCAGACTCGCCTGGTTTCGGCGGGTCTGCCAGCAGATGCTGTGGATGCCGCCACGAAGAAGGTCATACATGCATTGAACAATGTCTTGCGGTCTGACAAGGCGCAGTGGATACTCGCTGCGCACGAGCAAGCGGCCAGCGAACTTGCCATGAGCGGTATCATTAATGGCAGGGTCGTCAACCGTATCATCGACCGCACCTTTATCGACGAGGAAGGTACGAGGTGGATCATCGATTTCAAAACCAGTGCACATGAGGGTGGTAACCCGCAGGGCTTTCTGGACCAGGAACAGGAGCGCTACCAGCCCCAGCTGAATGAATACGCACAGATGATGGGTGGTCTGCAACAGCACCCGCAAGTCATCCGGGCCGGACTCTATTTCCCGCTCATGGATGCCTGGTGTGAACTGGATATCATGGCTTCTGTTTGCCTGATGTAAATCTGGCTTGATAACGGCTGGCGTTGAACTCTCTCATGTATTCCTGATCAGGTTTGTATCATCCCAGGAACAGGTAATGGATCAAGAAAAGAAAAAATCAAACCTGACGCTGATATTGATATTCGTCTTCATCATAGTGGGTGGTATTGTGCTATGGATGATTCTGATTGACTGGGCCAAAGACACCCGGGATACCGGTAAACAATGGGTGGCCCTGGGCAAAGAGTATGGTAGATCCACCAATGGCAGTGGTTGCCTGGAGAAAGCACTCGGTATGAATGAGCAATGTGATGGATTGAGATGCGCTGTATATAATAAGGTCTTTCTGTCCGCCTGCCTGAAATCCAGTCAGCCAGAAGCCGGCTTCTGTCAGCATGTCCCACGTTCTTATTCAATACTGGAGGCCGCTGCCTGGGAAGTCGAACAGTGTGAAAAAAGAAATAACAACCACAGGGCCTGCAATGATCTGTTCAAAGCAGTGCATAAGTTTTGTACCGACAGGAATACAAAAGCTCCACCACCAGGTTGATTGATATAATTTGTTACTCAGGAACCATGTTCGCTGCTCTGCTAATCATCAAGTACTGGATTCCATAACCTGGACCCAAAGCCAATGCAGCGAAAAATGCTTCAATCAACGGTATAAAAATCAATCCAATCGCGGCCTGCGCATCTGCGCCCAATATCCCGTCGGGGTCAAGATCCCTGGTTTTTTGCAGCGGCTCAACTGCCTCGTCATAGTGCTAAAGTGAGAACAGGATGTAGCCGGTACTCAACCATGCGTTTTTATAGACAGGGCTGGCAGACATTGCATTTGCCAATGTGGCAAGTGCCTTGTCAGGCTGGCCAACATAAAAATATGCCAAACCAAGTTCGTTCATCGAGTCTGCGTCGCCGTTATTCAGAGAGATGGCCTTCGCCGGTGATGGTTTTACTTCGTAGCTGATTTAACTGCTTTGAGGATGCTCAATACTTTATCCAGGCTGAGTATACTTGTGTCAGGTGGGGGCGCTTGATCTTCAGTCTCCTCGTTTTTCAACACTATTTTCTCCACCCTGTCTTTCTCAGTCACAATACTATCGGTGCTCTCGTCCTTTAAAGACACCTCCTTGATCCTGTCTTCCAGTCCGGATATTTCCCTGGCGATTGCTGACTGAGAAATCATTTCCCTGATCTTTGTATCCAGTGCGGCTATTTCCCTGTCTTTTGCCTCGACCTTTACTTTTAGCGCTGCTATTTCTTCATCCTCTGCTTTGACCCTTGCCTCCAGCCCCGCCATTTCCTTGTCTTTTGCTTCGACTTTTGCCTCCAGCTCGGTCATTTCCCTGATCTTTGTTTTCAGTACGGCTATATCATTGACCATGGCCTGCAGCTCAGCAGCATATACCTCTGCCCCTGGTACCTCGTATTGACCGATTTCGAACATCTCTGCAACAAGGTCTTCGCAGATATCGTCAGACACTTGTTCCAGCTTTTCGTCCGGCACCCCGATTTCTTTAAGGCGCGCCAGAATGACGCCGGCGATCTGAATGCTGACTTTTTTCTGCAGCTCTTCAAAGGCGTCTGTTTCTTTAAACTGGGTCACAATACAGGTAATCAGGTTGAGTGCTTCCGCACGAAATTATGCTTAGCGTGTTCTACTCATGTTTTGCGCTCGGCTTGTTTTCAGTGTTCATTTCAGATCGTAACGTTCGCAACAGCCAGCGCTATGTGACAAATTGCGCCTCACCATCCCTGAATGACCAGTCAATATCACTGTTCTCAACGATTGTAATCATGATATTTTCCGGTTTGATGCCAGGATCCTTGCTCAGGTTTTCCACTACTCTGGCGTAAAAGGCCTGCTTGGATTTGTCTGACCGTCCTGCGCGCATGGTCAGGTGCATCATGATGCGGTCTTCTGTTCGCTCCTGGAACTGCAGGCAACGCTGATCGACTTCATGCACAATCTGGTAGCGATCATCATCGGGAAAATCCATGGTTTCTATCACTGCCGAGTTGATTCCATCGGATACAGCCTTGATATATTCAGGCGATTTGCCTTTAAGAATGGTGATATTGACTAAGGGCATGGATGGTTTCCTCTGTCCGCTATGCAGCGATTCTGCCCTGATCCTGACATATTCTCAATGTTGCGTAGCTGGCGATGACTGCAGGATGAAAGTCGACTCATGCTGTCTGATCAAATCAGCCACCATACTATTGAGATTGAAAGAGCACGCGCTGCCCTCAATCAATACACAGGCTCTGAGGCTCAAGCAGTTGTCCGCGTAAGTCACGTTCTGCCTGTGGTAACACATCCATGCTGGGCCATAGACCGGATAACAATGCATCCGCGTAACCATTGTTCAGGCCGAGGTTTTTCATGGCCTGGTGTTCAGCCAGGAAGTCATAATGAAGCCGGTGCCAGCTGGCGTGTAGTTGGTCAGCATCCGGTTCAAGTAACAGATACCAGCCATCGGGTGTGCCGTCATTCGCGGGCATACCAATTGCACCACTGTTGAGCCACCAGGTTTTGCCCAAAGATTCACCGAAAGGCAGTCCCGAATGTCCACCTATGATGATATTCACATCAAGCCCGTCAAACTGTGCCTGCTTTTCCGCTTTGCTGGTGGACGGAAATATGAACTCGTTAATCCGATGCGCACTGCCATGCACGACGCGAACCCGGTGATGATTGAGTTGGAATTCGATGGCTCGTGGTAGCTGCTTCATCCAGTCGCGTGCATCGACATCGACGTTCTGGCTGGAAAACCGGTACCACTGTTGCGAAAGGGCGGAACACATGGAGCCTGCTTCATAACCGCAACCGCAATCTTCGGCTGCCTGTGCGAGTGATTCCTCGCAGTTTCCCATGATGACCGGAATGTTCCAGTCACGTAGCATTGCTACCGTTTCCATTGGCCGGCCACAGTAAGCCACGGTGTCCCCGGTACAGATACAATTACCCGGCGGGATGTGTTTTGACTCAGCCAGCAAGCGCATTGCCTGTGTCGCGGCAAAGTTGCTATAGGGTCCACCGAACACCAGTACCGGGCCGGATGCGAGTTGTATATCCTGTACCTTCATGCCTCTGCGTTTTCGTGCACGACCTCTGCACGATTCAACCAGATACCCAGTGCATAACTGATACAGCCGCCGAACAGTACCGTCAGCGAGATCCATAAAAGTTTGGTGTATTTATGGACATCACCGAGTAACTGGCTGTGCCCGGAGGATTCGGTGAAATACAGCAGCGCACCGACGGTTGCAATGAAAAAGGCGGTGAGATAGCTCCAGACGGGTACATCGGTACGTCCGCCCCAGAGCGAGAAAAATACCACCGGTACCAGGTACATTGAAGCGGTGCCACTCACGGCCACTGCACTGAAAAGGTCCTTGTTCCCGAGGAACACCAGGGCCAGGCCAAGGACCATGAACAAGGCCATTACGTTGCGTCCGCTGGCGACGCGCGGGCGCAGCAGCTTCATGTCGATGACGACCAGCTTGGAAGAACTTGATAGCGTGCTGTCCAGCGTCGACATGGCCGAGATCACCAGTGCGGCGTTGAACATCAGCATGGGTACATCGCCCAGCAAACGTTGTAATACGACGGTCATGGCTTCCCCCTGTGTCGCTGAAGCGCCAGCAACGATACCCAGGGAACCGAAAGTCAGAATGGACAGGCCGCTGATCCAGGCCGCGTGCAGGAAGCTCTTTCTCGTGGTAGCGCGGTCTGCAAGAAAACCCCGATCCATCATGACCGGGTCATGCAATGGGTAACTCCAGATTTGCAGCAGGGCAACCAGCATGAGTACCGGGCCGGGATCGCTGATATCGAAAGCTTTAAATAACAGTGACTCACTACTGTACAGGTCGGTTCCGACAGCCATCGTTAACAGTACTGCGAGTGTTAACAGGAACATCAGCATCTG
>JBFFRZ010000140.1:0-7439 GCA_041572715.1 Gammaproteobacteria bacterium | reverse complement strand
TTGGCAAGGTTGTGCTCTACCAGCTGAGCTATTCCCGCAGCGACGAGGGGCGGATTTTACAGTCACCGCTCCGCCTGTCAAGCATCCTCCTCCTTCAATGAAGGCCAGGCTGCGATCAGGTACTGTGCCATTGACCACAAAGTCAGGCCGGCCGACAGGTAAAGGATAAAAAGCCCATAGTCGTAGGCAGAGAGGCCGGCGATATCCCCCTTGTACAGGAGAAGCACGATTGCCACCATTTGCGCCGCAGTTTTGATTTTTCCGATATACGAAACGGCCACGTTGGTACGCTTGCCTATTTCAGCCATCCACTCGCGCAGTGCCGAAATAGTTATTTCCCTGCCGATAATGATGACGGTGCAGATCGTGAACAGCATTGATGGATTTTCCTGCAGCAGGATGATCAGGGCAGTTGCTACGATGAGTTTGTCGGCTACGGGGTCCAGAAACGCACCAAAACGTGATGTCAGATCCAGTTTTCTGGCCAGGTAACCATCCAGCCAATCACTGAAAGCGGCAATGAGAAAAATCAGTGCAGACAGGGTGCGTGCGCCCGGTATGGGCAAGTAAAATACTACGATAAGCACCGGAATCAATGCGATCCGTAACAAGGTCAGTGCTGTGGGGATATTGATTTTCATTACCTGTACTAGTGTGAATGCAAATGTTCGTAAATACGGGTCGCCAGTGCGCGGCTGATGCCCTTGATTCTTTGTAAATCCTCGATCCCCGCCCGATTTATACCATGAATACCACCGAAATATTGGATTAACTGGTGCCGCCGCTTCGGGCCCAGTCCGGGTATGTCTTCCAGTGATGAATGGATCACTTTCTTGCGACTTTTCTGACGATGTCCGGTGATGGCAAAACGATGTGCCTCATCGCGTATCTGTTGAATGAGTAATAAAGCCGCAGACTGGTGACCCGGTTGCAGAGGGCTGGCTTTTCCCTTGATATGCAATTGTTCCATGCCGGGTTTACGTGCAGGACCTTTTGAAACTCCGACAATCAGGGGCCCCTCATCAGAAAAAAGGGTTTCCGCGATTTCACTGGCGGCAGCCAGCTGTCCCTTACCGCCATCGATGAGAATGATATCCGGTATTACCCCGCTTTCCTTAAGCACCCTGCTGTACCGGCGTTCAAACGCCTGCGATATCGCCGCATAATCATCACCGGGTGTGATGTCCTTGATGTTGAACCGTCGATAATCTGCCTTGAGCGGCCCCTGTTCGTTGAAAACCACGCAGGAAGCCACGGTATTGTCTCCCTGTGCATGGCTGATGTCGAAACACTCGATTCGTTTTGGCTGTTCATCAAGCCTGAACATCTGCCGCAGGTCTTCAAGGCGCTTGAGTTGACTTGTATGGCTGGCCAGCTTGATTTCCAGGGCATCGTTTGCGTTTTGCTGGGCCTGTGAAAGCCACTTGGAGCGATCTCCCCGAATGCTGCTTTTTATCTCGACTTTACGCTCTGCACGCTCGGACAGCACGTTTTGCAGCAAGGCCTTATTGTTTGGCTCTGCTGAAACGATTAATTCACGCGGAATTTCATTAGCCAGGTAGAACTGGGAAATAAAGGCTTCAAGTATGTTGGCGACCGGCTCATCGGAATCCGGCACACGCGGGAAAAAGGCCTTGTTCCCATGGCTGGTACCATCACGAAAATAAAACACCTGTATGCAACATTGTCCTGCCTTGACAGCACAGGCGATGACATCGACATTGAGCCTAGTGGTGCCACTGACATACTGTTTTTCCAGTATGTAATTCAGGTCGTTGATCTGGTCACGGTAAATGGCGGCCTCCTCATAAGCCATGCGAGTGGCGGCATCTTCCATTCGCTTGACCAGATCATCGATGACGGTTTGAGTTTTACCGCGTAGAAAGAGATCGGTATGTGCAATGTCCCGGGCATAATCGTCTTCACTGATCAGTCCTGTGCAAGGCGCACTACAACGCTTGATCTGGTACTGCAGACATGGCCGGGAGCGGTTTTTGAAATAACTTTCGTTACACTGTCTCAGTCTGAACAGCTTGTGAATGATATGAATCGTCTGCCGCACCGCGCCCGAATTTGGGTAAGGGCCATAAAATTTCCCTTTCCTGTTTGTGATCTTGCCACGATAAAGGGAGATTTTCGGATATTGCTGCTGGGTAGAGATATAGATATAGGGATAGCTCTTGTCGTCCCTTAATAGCACGTTATAACGCGGCTGGTATTTCTTGATCAGCGTATCTTCAAGCAGCAGTGCCTCGCTCTCGGTATGCGTGACCGTTGTCCTGATATCGCATATGCGGTTGACTAAAGCATGCGTCTTGTTGTTATGTGCCTTGGTGAAGTAGCTGGCAAGGCGCTTCTTCAGATTCTTTGCCTTGCCGACATAGATTACTTTGTCATGCTCGTCCAGCATCTGGTAGACGCCGGGCAAAACAGAAACCGATTGCAGGAATTCCCGGTAATTAAAAGCTTCGTCATTCATGGATGTCGTAACTGATGCCGATGGTCAACTACGGTCTACTGTCGATCATGCTTCTGATATGGCTGAATACATCATGAAACATGGATTCAGTCAGTCTTCGAGTCTGCGTGTTGTAACGTGAGCAATGGTAGGAATCAACAAGCAATTTGCCATCAGGTAATTTATGCCTGGCCCCGTGGGCAAATTTAAAACTGCTGAGCTTGATGTTACTTGCCCGCAGTACAGAGTCATGCGCAATTTTACCCAGTGCGAGGATGATCCCGGGATGAGACAGATGATTTAGTTCTTCGGCAAGAAAGTCGTTACATTGACGTATCTCGCCTGTAGTCGGTTTGTTCGCAGGTGGCAGACACTTGACGGCATTGGTAATCCGACACGACCGTAACAACAGCCCATCATCTGCGCTGCTGGACACGGGCGCAGTCGAAAACCCGTATTTGTAGAGGGTTTCATACAAGAGTACGCCGGCGTAATCCCCGGTAAACGGGCGACCGGTCCTGTTGGCACCATGCATACCGGGCGCCAGCCCGACGATCAGTAATGCGGGTTCGTCTGCACCGAAAGCCGGAACAGGTTTGCAGAAATAATCGGGGTAGCTTGCCCGGGTTTCATCCAGGAAGGTCGCCAGCCTTTTACAGGCCCGGCAGTTTTGATTGAAAGTTTTTCTATCACTCATGCCGGCCTATTATATCGGCCGGCACGGGATCATTGATATGGCTTAGCGGTTGTACCTGCCATAACTTTTCAGGGCAGAACTAAAACCATCATATAGACTGTGGTCTGCCGGCTCAAAACCCTGGTTCAAGCCGCTGGATTCAAGAATTGCTGTGCCAAGTTTGTCCTTCGACATGCCTAAAAGTGCCCTGGCGATACCCGACTTTACTTCAGTCGGTATCTCCGGTGAGGAAGTGACTGCCATGTGTGGCCAGAGTTCTGTGCCCGCAATGACCATCAGGTTGGGATATGCATTCAGCATGGGCGTGGGAAGCATAGCCGCCTTTACCTTGCCTGTTCTTAGCAACTCTACCCCTTCTTCATAACTTTTGACTTCAACCTTGCGTGGCTGGCGAATCGGATTTTTGAAAAAATTGTCAATCTCCAAGTTGCCGCGACTAGGCGGCGGCAGGGCCGCGATTGGTTTTCCGATCAGTTCGCTGGCTTCAATAATCGATTCGTCTTCGGTTGAGACGAGACTGAAACTGACCTGGTCCCTGAGTTTCACCAGCACCTGGTGTTGCTGTTGCTTGACGCGGTAATCAACAAAATGTGCGGCATCCAGTGCAAGTTGAAACTTGCCATCCCGCATATCCTGCCAGTAGTTAACAAAATTGTTGTAGGCCTTAAGCTTGATCGGTTTACCTGTAGCCTTGGCGAGATAGTCAGCAAGCGGTTGGTAGAGTTTCTCGGTTAATACCTTCGATCGAACAGGCATAATGGCCAAATCGTAGGCTGCGGCCAGCGATGAGGACAACAATAAGACGCTAAAGGCAATAGCTTTGACCAGCTGCCGATTTGATGTTGCTAACATCCCATATCTCCTCGATGAAGTAGATTTAACAATGCTGAATTGAATCATAGCCTGCATGGATATTGATATCTACATAATAATGATGGACATTATTCAACCTCATTTATATCAGGTTATAACAGCATTGATTCAGAGTTGAATCCCGAGGACATATTACATCAATTAGTTATTATATCTATATGTTTGGCATGCAATTTATTTATCACATTATGCTCAATGTGCGTTCAACCACTTACCGATCTCCGGTGGTACGGTTTTTTGTGCCCTGCCACTCACATAGATGCCGATATGTCCGCCCGGGAAGGATAGCTCGCTATAGTCCTTGCTGCCAACATATTCCTTAAGCGCTTTAGATGCAGCGGGCGGCACCAGGTGGTCCTGTTCCGCATAGACATTCAGAACGGGCATGGTGACATTGGCCAGATCAACAATCTGGTCACCAATTTCGACTTCTCCTGTAATGAGTTTATCTCCCTGGAAAAAGTCCTTGAGAAATTGCCGGTAGGTTTCACCAGCCTGATCCGGACTGTCAAAAATCCATTTTTCCATGCGCATAAAATTCTTCAGTGCGTCAGGGTTATCCATGATGTCGACTACGCCCAGGTACTTCTGTCCCATCAGTTGATAGGGTTTGACGTTCAGGAAGGTCAGGTTAAGCATGTCCCCGGAGATATTGCCCATCGTATCAACCGCAAGATCAACATCAACATTCTGCACCCAGTGGCTGAGAATGTTATCCGGCGTATGAAAATCAACCGGCGTGACCATCGTCACCAGGTTTCGTACTTTATCGGGGTGCATAGCACTGTAGCAGAGGCTGAAAGTACCACCCTGACAAATGCCGAGCAGATTAATTTTATCGGTATTGTGCCTTGCCATGAGCGCATCGACGCAGCGGTCTATATAGCCGTTGATGTAATCATCCATCGTCAGGTAACGATCTGCATCATCCGCATATCCCCAATCTATAAGGTACACATCCTGGCCCGCATCCATCAGTCCGCGTATCGTGGAACGGTTCTCCTGCAGGTCGGTCATGTAGGGACGGTTGACCAGCGCATAGACGATCAGCAGTGGCACCTTGTTTGTCCGGGTATCTTCTTCGGGTAGATATCGATACAGCTTCAGCTTGTCTTCTTCATAGACCACCTCGCGCGGTGTAACGCCCTCGGAAATCTCGCCAATATCCATCAGGTTGCCCATACCCTGTGCCAGCTTTTTATTGAAGCTGGATACTTCATTCAGTATATCGTCCGGCTTCATGTTTAATGGTGCCATAAGCTTTTCTCCTGCCTGGATGTGCTATTTGTCGATACCCAACAGTGCCTCTGCCTGTTTGGACCAGTTCTCACGTATTACCTTGCCATTCGCGTTAAGGCGTTCGTCGAGTTCCTTCAATTCCTCCGCCTTCATTTCCGCTATTTGAGCAAAGGTACGAATACCCAATGCATATAATTTTTCTGCCATCTTTGGCCCGATGCCTTTAATCTCGCCCAGGTTATCGTAATCATTTTTGGAGGGGACTTTTTTTGCCTTATTTGCCTTAACAGATTTTGACTTGTTTTTATTGCTGCCTGATTTACCCTTTTTGGCCGGTTGCAGTTGCTTGCGTAACGCATCAAGTTCAGCCCTGAGGCGACGTGTTTCGCGTCGCTGTTCCTGCAGTCGCATATTGATCGTGTTCACTTCTGACCGTGTTGGGATATTCATTGCCTTATGGATCTTTTCATTAAGGACATTGATTTCCTTGCGCAAGGCCATAAGCGTATTTGTCAGGTCTCCATAGATAACCTGGTATTCATCCGTCAGTGCAAACTCGCCGTATACCTGTTCATTTACTTCAACCCACAGGTCATATAGGGCACGGAAGTTTTCAAGACTTTCTCCCGCTTCTGACATTTTCTGCAGCCGCTTGCGCAGTTCTTCCAGACCATGTAAGCCGACCTTGGCAAAGGCCAGCTTGTAGGCCAGGTCTGCCTCCTGGTATTCAATCGCAAGGCGAGCAATCAGCTGTAAATGATGCTGGTGTTCACGCCACTGCCCGAGCGCGGGTGTGTTCAGCAGGCGGTCAAATTCTTCCTTGCTCTTGAGGACGCCGGGCATGTCCAGAGCCGAAAAATCAAAACCCGAGGTCAACTGATTGGCAAAATGGTCCCATGAATCGAGCATGTTTTTTCTCAGGCCCAGCCAATCGGGGATATTGGCCCGGTTATCACCACTAAGCTGTCCGATCCAGCCACTGAAAAGGTCTTCCATGCCTTCGAGCCAGTGGGAGACGAATTGCTGGGTATCATCCTGCTGGGAACTGGCATAACCCTGCTCTGCAAAGCGCATGAAATTCCTGCTCATATCCATGACTCGCTGCATCATATCGCTGGCGGGGTCAGACTGGCCGGTAGACATTATCGGCCCTACGGCTTTCCACCATTGATCGAGGCCCTGGGTCCAGTCAGGAATACCCGCGGACTGCCCTGTGCCCGGCCCATAAGTGGCCGCTTTCTGCGCCATCTGCGCCCAGGATTCCCAGTAATTCTGCTGGACTTTCATCCATTCGCTGAACCATTCATTCGGTCCGTTATTACTCGAAGATGCCATACCATAAACCCCAATTTATATGTTGACTTCACATAAGGTAGCATGTAGATTTGTGCAGTGCAACAATTTTAATAACCCACTAACATTAACCATCAGGATCGGAAAAATGAACCAAGATATTGTTATTGTGGCTGCGACCAGAACGGCCTTGGGCACGTTCGGCGGCTCCTTGTCCGGCATCCCGGCAACTGAACTGGGCGCGAAAGTAATCACGTCGCTTCTCGAACAAACACAGGTAAAACCCGAGCAAATCGATGAAGTCATTATGGGACAGGTTTTAACCGCAGGATGCGGCCAGAATCCTGCACGCCAGTCCGCGCTGACCGCCGGTATCCCGCACACTACCCCGGCATTAACCATCAACAAGGTATGCGGTAGCGGACTGAAGGCCGTACATCTTGCATTCCAGGCTGTAGCCTGTGGCGATGCCGAGATTGTTATTGCAGGTGGCCAGGAGAATATGAGTCTTTCCGGGCACCTGGTACCCGGATCCAGGGATGGTAAAAAAATGGGTCCCTGGGAAATGGTCGATACAATGATTCACGATGGCCTGTGGTGTGCCTTCAACGATTGCCACATGGGTAACACGGCTGAAAATATCGCCAACGAATACCAGTTCACGCGCATATTGCAGGATGAATTTGCAGCAGAATCACAACAAAAGACGGAAGCCGCGCAAAAGGCCGGCCACTTCGAGAAAGAAATCACCCCGGTAACAATTCCACAAAGGCGTGGCGATGATATTGTGTTCCAGGAAGATGAATTTCCACGTCATGGTACGACCGCAGAGTCACTATCAAAATTACGTCCTGCATTTGACAAGCAAGGCACCGTCAC
>JBFFRZ010000139.1:0-7442 GCA_041572715.1 Gammaproteobacteria bacterium | reverse complement strand
CCTGTAACGCGTAAAGTCGCTGCCTTTCGGATCGACGATGACGGTCTTGCCCGCAGCCCGGCAACGCTGAATCAGGTGCTGGATAGCATTCAGCGTACCCTTGCCATAATCAGATAAAACAACGACATCGAAATCCGGCAGCAATGCATCCAGCTGTTCACCCAGATGCTGGTGCCCTGGTACATGCATTTCTTCAAAATCCAGCCTGATCAGTTGCTGATGCTGACTCAGAACCCGCAGCTTGGTAATGGTGCTGAATCCGTGCTCATGCCGCAGTTCACAGCGTACGCCCCCAGCGGTCAGGAGATTTTCCACGATAGCGCCATACTCATCATCACCGACAACGGCCAGCAGACAGCACTGCGCCCCCAATGAAGCCACGTTCAGGGCAACGTTACCGGCACCCCCGGGCTTATCTTCAGTCTGCTCGACCCTTACCACCGGTACCGGCGCTTCCGGCGAAACCCTTTGCGTTGCGCCGGTCCAGTATCGGTCCAGCATCAGATCACCAACGACCAGTACGCGGGCAGTATGAAAATCGGGGATTTCCAGATTCATATGATCAGGCTTACGGTAAATTGCGGGGATAATAGCACAGCCAAAATATGTAACCGCTAATACGCTACAATGAGGCCGCTTCTATTCAGGTACCAGTTCCCGCATGTCCCAGCCATCTACAATGAGCTTGCTTATGCCCAGATTCTGGCTGCTATGGGTGGGCCTGGCTTTGCTTTTTCCCGTCACGCAGATGCCGCTTTCAATCCAGCATCACATTGGCAAGATCGTCGGCTTTTTGCTTTATCACCTGGGACCACGACGCAGACATATTGCACAGGTCAACCTGACACTATGTTTCCCGGAACTGGATGCGGGCGAAAGGCTTGCCCTGTTGAAGAAACACTTTGGTCTATACGGCGTGGGCCTGGTAGAGACCCTGTCCGCATGGTGGTCCAGGCCGTCCCTGTTCGAAGGCAAGGTTTCTTATGACGGGCTCGAACACCTGACCTCGGCGCTTGAGAATGGCAAAGGAGTTTTACTGCTCGGCGGCCATTTCACCACGCTGGAACTTGGCGGACGGTTGCTGCGACAGAAAATCCCCTTCGACATGATGTACCGGCCACATAAAAATCCTTTGGTCGAACGCATCATGTCTAACGGCAGGAAGCGCTGGAAAGGCAGCGTTATCGATCGGCGGGATGTGCGACAGATACTGCGCAGCCTGAAATCCAACCACCCGGTATGGTATGGGCCTGACCAGGATTACGGCAAAAAACACAGCGTTTTTGTGCCCTTCATGGGCGTCATGGCGGCCACGGTTACTGGCACCTCCAGGCTGGCCAGCCTCAGTGGCGCGCCAGTCATACCTTATGTCGTCCGGCGCACACCTGGTTACGGTTATCACGTGAGGGTCTACCCACCGCTACAGGATTTTCCGGGCAATGACCCGGAACACGATGCCACGCGCATCAACCAGTGGTTCGAACAACAGATCCGGCAGGAGCCCGCCGATTACCTGTGGACACATCGTCGATTCAAGACGCCCCCACCGGGTGGCGAGAGACCCTACTGATGAGGACTGTCATACCAGTAAAGCGGTCAATGCACGTATTCCACGGCGAACTGTTTAGCGTTCAGCCCGACTGGTTGCAGCGACTTGCCGACATAGGCCTTGAACAACGTACCGACTGGACGCAGCTGGCCAGCGAGGAAACGGTGAGTGCTTCCGTCAACGTCACCAGCAATTTCCGTTTCGAGCTGCAAGACGGTGCCGCGGTTTTTTTCAAACGCTACGTGTATCGAAAAATTCGGTTCAAGTACTGGCTGCAACCTTCCAAGGCTGCAGTCGAGGCCGCGGGCTTCCATGATCTTGAGCAAATGGGCATTCCTACGTTGAAAACTATCGCCTACGGCGAACGTCGATGGTTCGGTTTATTGCAGGCAGCGTTCATCGTCACCGAAGGCGTCCACAATACGATTGAGCTGGGTATATTCCTGGCCCATCAATGGATCAACATGACCCAACCGGAAAAAGATGAAACCCTCAGGAAACTACAGGCGATACTGGTGCGGCAACTGAAAGCCGCTCACGGCTCGGGTTTTTATCACTGGGATCTGAAACTCAGGAACATTCTGCTGCAGGATTATCCAAAGCAACCACGATTAATCTGGATTGATTGCCCGCGATCAAGGCGCAAGACCGCAAACGATTACCGGGGGATGGTTACCGACCTGTCGGCACTTGCCATGGTCTGCTGCCGGGTACTGACCCGGGGTCGGCAGATGCGTTTCTTACTCGACTATTGCGATAATGATCGCATGCTTGCAAGAAGGCTCTATCGCTCCATTGCCATGGAACTGGAGAAGCGTCCACCCCGCCCATTGTGGCATCTGCTTCCAAAAGATCACCCCGAATTCATCCGCAATATGAAGCAATAATGAACATGCGCCTGAGGAGCAAGTTACCCATTGAGCGAATCTCACCCGATCAGTTCAATACAATAGTCGCACCGGCGGAACTGATCGTGGCCGATTTGAATGGCCCCAAGGTATTGAAGTTGCCCAACGGTAACATGATCAAGTTGTTTCGCCGCAAACGCCTGCTGAGTTCTGCCATGTTTGCCCCTTATGCCGTACGCTTTGTCAATAACGCCTTCAGGCTCAAGGAACTGGGCATACCGACCATCACCCCGGTTCAGATCCTGCATTGCGCAGAACTGTCCATCCATGCGGTGGAATATCAGCCGCTGCAGGGCGAGTTATTACGGGGGCTGCTGCAAGAATCCGGTAGCGATGATCTGTTTGCCAGAACCGCACAGTTTATCGCTGAGCTGCATAAGAAAGGTGTGTATTTTCGTTCCCTGCATTTTGAAAACGTCATCAGCAGCCAGGGACAACTGGGCCTGATTGATATCGCGGACATGAAGATTTATCCCGGGGCCCTGAGTGCGTCCTTGAGAAAGCGTAACTTTGATCACTTTCTGCGCTACCCGGCTGACGCCGAATTAATCAGCCGGTTTGGACGTGAGCGCTTTGAATCCATCTACACCCAGGCACTCGGCTGAGCGCTGCCGATAATGATGATCAACAGATGATGTTTATTTTGCTGACCACTGCCCTCTGGTAACTCTCTCGTGACCGGCAAAATCCCGGTCAGTCTCGACATCTAAAAATCCCTGCTGCTGCATCAGGCCCCGCACAGCCTCGGCCTGGTCATAACCGTGTTCCAGCAACAGGTAACCATCGGGCCTGAGATATGCCGCCGCATTTGCGATGAGGTAACGAATACAGTCCAGACCTTCCGGGCCCGAGGCCAGCGCCTGTGCCGGTTCAAGGCGTACATCGCCCTGCGACAAATGTGGATCGCCGTGCCTTATATAAGGTGGGTTACTGACGATCAGGTCAAAAGACTGGCCGGCGACACAGGCAAGATCACAGGCCTGCAGAAAAGTGATCCCGACCTGGTGATGCGCGGCGTTCTCACGGGCCACCGACAACGCTTCGGGTGAACAGTCAATTGCGCTTAACGTCCAGCCCGGTCTTTCTTTTGCCAACACCACGGCAATCACACCACTGCCGGTACCGTAATCAAGCACCCGGGCAACTTCTGGCACAGGCAAGGCCAACGCGCGTTCAACCAGGTGCTCGGTTTCGGGCCGCGGAATAAGCGTATGCCTGGTCACCTTGAACGGCAATGACCAGAATTCACGTTGGCCTAGAAGATAGGCTACCGGCATTCCCTGCTGGCGCTGGTTAACCAGTTGATCGAAAGCATCAAGCGATGCCTGCTCAAGTTCTTCCTCCGCATGTGCGATTAACCAGGCACGGTTCTTACCCAGGCTATGCGCAAGCAAAACATGGCTATCGGTATAGGGGTCATCGACGTGACCTTGTAGCAGTTGTATTGCGTCGTGCAATGCCTGACGAACAGTCGCAGTCATAGGCATCGGGGAAGGTAATCGTGCTGGTTGCTCATCATCAGGGCACACAGTAGCATGGCGATTAAACAAGGGAAATTATGCTCGATACCATCCATGCGATAGAAACCCCCGAAGGCGTAGAACTTGGCCTGCGGCTCAGTGGTATTCCCGCGAGAATGCTCGCCTGGATTATCGACTCCTTTATTCGTCTCGGCCTTTACATCGCCCTGAGTGTGGGCCTGGCCTGGGCCGATGAATTCGGACTAGGCCTTTACCTGATCCTGGTATTCCTGGTCGAATGGTTTTACCCGGTGTTTTTCGAGGTGCTGTCTGACGGAATGACACCGGGCAAACGCGCCCTGGGGATTAGCGTGATTCATGCCAACGGCACGCCTGTTGGCTGGTCCGCATCCATTACCCGCAACCTGCTGCGTTTTATAGATTTCCTGCCGCTGTTTTATGTGTTTGGCGTTGCCAGCATGATGCTTAACCGGCGTTTTCAAAGACTGGGCGACCTGGTCGCCGGTACGCTGGTCATCTACCGTGAGGAGAAAAGGACACAACCCGTGATCCCCGATATACCGGAGATCGTACCCGGCTTCGCACTGCAACCCGCGGAGGCGCAGGCCATTGTGAATTTTGCAGAGCGATCAGGACAAATCAGCAGTGAGCGTGCCGATGAGCTTGCGGCAACGACCGGGGAACTCATTCCCGCGAACCACCCCCCGGCAAGAACACTGCTCGGTATCGCCCGCTGGATCCTCGGCAACTGATGAAACAGGAAACCTTCAACCGTAAACATGAAGATGACTGGCAGCTATTGCAGGAAGGTCTGCAGGCGATTGATGAGTCTTCCGCCCGCGCGCGTTCAACGAAACAGGATGTTTCCATGCTGCCGCGCCTGTATCGAAATGCCTGCCACCACCTGTCACTTTCACGCAGCCGGGCCTACAGTCCCAGGCTGATTGACCGGTTGTCCCGGCTGGTCATGAAAGGCCACCAGGCTCTGTATACCCACCGGCCCAATGTGTGGCGGGGTTTTGTGCATTTTGTCACCCGCGATTATCCGGCCCTGGTCCGGCAGCAATGGCAGTTTGTCGCGGCCGCCAGCCTGCTGTTTTTTGGTTCCTTTCTACTCATGCTGTTACTGGTGCAGCTATATCCACAGATGATTTACACGGTCATGGATCCCTGGCAGGTGAGAAGCCTGGAGGGTATGTATTCGCCCGAGGCGCATGATCGGCTTGGCCCGTCAAGGGATTCAGAGAATGACTTTTTGATGTTCGGTTACTACATCAAAAACAATACCGGCATAGGTTTCCAGACCTTCGCCGGCGGCCTGGCGTTCGGCCTCGGTACGCTGTTTTTCCTGCTGTACAACGGACTGGTCATTGGTTCTATTGCCGGGCACCTGACCGGACTTGGCTACATCGAAACATTCTGGGGCTTTGTCGCCGGTCACAGCGCACCCGAACTGACTGCCATCATGCTGTCCGGTGCCGCCGGCCTGATGCTCGGCTGGGCACTGATAGCACCGGGCAATAAAAGCCGCCTGCGGGCATTGCAGGATGCGGGTGAGCAGGCCGTACGCATTATCTACGGAGCGGCAATCCTGTTCTTCATCGCCGCATTCATCGAGGCATTCTGGTCATCGATGAGCTGGATTGAGCCGACCATCAAGTACGTTGCCGGCATCATACTGTGGGTGATGCTGTGGGCTTATCTACTAATGACAGGAAGGCCCCGTGCGCTTTGAGGACCTGAGCGTCACGGTGCGACCACGCAATCCATGGGAGGCCATGGACCTGGGGCTACGCATGTTGCAGCGATGGTGGCGTGATCTGTTACCCGCCTGGCTCATCATCAGCCTGCCACTGTTCATACTATTCAATATTATCTTTCGCGATAACCCGGGCTGGGCCCTGATCCTGACGTGGTGGTGCAAGCCCCTGTATGATCGGGTACTGCTGCTGGTTTACTCCAGAAGGGTCTTTGGCCAGCAGGTCAATATCCAGGAGGTGTTCGCAGCATTGCCCGACCTGCTCTGGCGCAGCGGGTTATGGTTACACCTGACCATCTACCGCCTTGATTTCACCCGCTCTTTCCGCCTGCCGATCTGGCAACTGGAAGGATTGCGTGGCAAGAGCCGTTCCAAACGGGTATACGCATTATCGGGTCGGGCCGGTGGCTATGCCACCTGGCTGACACTGATCTGTCTGCATCTTGAGGCTTTCCTACAACTGGCGCTGGTTGGATTGCTGTGGATGTTTACCCCGGAGGTCATTGTGCAGTCGGTCTGGGAATATTTCTGGAACCTGATGGCCGGAGAAAGTTTCCCCTACTGGTTTTTACTGTCGGTCAATATCGTTTATTACCTGGGCGTCACCATCATCGAACCTTTTTTTGTTGCCGCCGGGTTCGCCCTTTACCTGAATCGTCGTACGTTACTGGAAGGCTGGGATATCGAAATCGCTTTCCGCCGGCTTGCCAACCGCATCAAGTCATTCGGCCGCAATACAGGCAGGATTGCGGCCAGCCTCCTGTTAACCGGCATACTATCGGCCTATTGCCTCCCCCAGCCGCTACAGGCGGAAGAAATCACCACAGACAAGGAAGCCTTGTCCGCCCAACGGCTGGCCGCTAGCGACTCCGGTGAAGTGATCAGGCAGGTACTGCAGGACAAAGACTTCGGCGGCGAACGAATGACCGAGGAGTGGGCACTGAAAGAATTCGAGCGCACTGCCATGGATAAACCGGAACTGGACCTGGGGTGGATTGCAGACATCATACGATCCTTGGCCAACCTCACCGAGGTCCTGTTGTGGGTCGGCATCATCCTGCTGGCGCTGTTCCTGATCAGCAGGATTGCCCGCATGGTGAATCCGCCGGGAAAAGACCAGCGGGCGAGGAACATTCCCGCGGTGATCTCCGGCCTGGATATTCGCCCGGAGTCATTGCCTGATGACGTGGCAGGCACGGCAAGGGCGCTCTGGCAGCAGGGCCAGTATCGCGAAGCACTGAGCCTGCTCTACCGCGGCACGGTCAGCTCGCTGGTCCATCACTACGAGGTAAATCTCACCGAAGGCGCTACCGAGGGTGACGTGTTACAGGCTTCCGGACCACTACTGGCGAATGAGACCCTTGATTTACTGAGACAGATCACGCGCAGCTGGCAAACCATTGCCTATGCGCACCGTCAACCGGATGATCGGCAGGCGCAACAGGTTTTCAGTGCATGGAATAGCCACTTTGGCCCGTCCGCATCACTCAGTGAAGGCTCGACAGGATGAGCCGCGCATCGTGGGTTACCCTGGTGATTGCGCTGTTGCTGATTGGCGGCGCCATGACCCTGTTTGTCACCATGTTCGAGAAAAAAACCGTCCCCCACAAGTTTGGCTACAGCCCGGAAGCCCGGCTCAACGACCTGCTCGCGGCACGGCGATTTCTCAAGCGCATGGGCATAGACGCGGAAAATATGGCCACTCCTTCACTCGCCAGCACCCTGCCCCCGGTAAGCGACACTAT
>JBFFRZ010000138.1:0-7495 GCA_041572715.1 Gammaproteobacteria bacterium | reverse complement strand
CAGGATCTCGCAGCCCTGCGCGAGGTCGGAGAGCATTACGGTACCACCGAGTTCCTGTTTCTGAGCTATACACCCAATGCAGACCTGTTTTCGGATGAGGCCCTGCAGCCTCTGAAGAAATTGCGTGCTGATCTCAAACGCATTCCGCAGGTGGCTTCAACCGTGACCTTGCTGGATGTGCCACTGCTAAAGAGCTCTGATGTCTCTGTCCTGGAAATGCAGAACAATGTGCAAACCCTGGAAAAACCCAGTGTGGTCAGGGAGCGGGCCAGGCTCGAATTTATCAACAGCCCGATTTACCGTGACCTGGTTATCAGCGCAGATGGCAAGACCACGGCAATCCAGATCAATCTGAAAAATAACGAGGAATATCCGGAACTGCTCAAGCAACGCGATACATTCAGGGCAAAGGCAGCCCAAGGTCCGCTAAGCGCTAAAGAACAGCGGCAGTACGAACGGGTTTTACGCGATTACGATGCCGCCAGCCGGGCAGTTGACCAGCAAAGACACATTGCCATCGAGGCAATTCGTGCAGTGATGGAGAATTACCGGTCTGCGGGCAGGTTACACCTGGGTGGTGTTCCGATGATTGCAGATGACATGATTACCTTTATTCGCAGTGACCTGGTTGTGTTCGGCACCGGCGTATTTATCTTTCTGGTGATCGCGCTGGGCATCATATTCAGGCGTCTTCGCTGGGTTATCCTGCCGTTGCTCAGTTGTATCTATGCAGGCGCCCTGATGATGGGTGTGCTGGGATATGTGGGCTGGTCTGTAACCGTGATTTCATCCAATTTCATATCATTGATGCTGATCCTGACCATGTCGATGAATGTGCATCTGATCGTGCGTTACCGCCAGCTGTGCAAGGACCAGCCAGAGGAGCAGCAGCGTACGCTGGTGCTGGAAATGGCGCAAAAGATGGTTTGGCCTTGTCTGTATACGGCGCTGACCACGATACTCGCGTTTATGTCCTTGACCGTTAGCGGTATTAAACCGGTGATTGATTTTGGCTGGATGATGACCATTGGTCTGAGTGTCACTTTTCTTACGAGTTTCCTGCTGTTTCCCGCCATACTGGTTCAGTTGAAGCGGTCTGTCGTGCCGCCGAGTGAAAAAGAGGACTACTCCTTTACCGCCAGGTTGGCCCGGATCACTGAAAGCCAGGGAACATTGATCATGGTGACAACCGTCGTGCTGGCCGCCGTTGCGGTAGTCGGTATTAGCCAGCTTCGCGTTGAAAACAGCTTCATCAATTACTTCGATGACGATACCGAGATTTACCAGGGAATGAAGCTGATCGACGAGGAACTGGGGGGTACTACGCCCCTGGATATTATTATCAGTGTCAAGGAACCGGAGTTTGAAGCCAGTCCTGAAGAAGGGGGACTTTTTGAAGACCTGATGCAGGGTATGGCCGACCTGGCCGGTTTTGGATTTGAAAGCAAGAAGGAAGATACCTGGTTTACGACCTACAAGATCGACACCATCAAAAAGGTACACGATTACCTGGATAGCCAGCCTGAAATAGGCAAGGTGCTGTCGCTCGCGGCGCCGGTGCGGGTTGCTGAAGACCTCAATGACGGGCAGCCGCTGGATAGCCTGGCACTGGCAATCATGTACCAGAAAATTCCCACCCAGCTCAGGCTGCAAATGATTGACCCCTATATTGACATAGAGCGTGATGAAGCCAGGATCAACCTGCGCGTTAAAGATTCATTGCCAGACCTTAGGCGAAAAGAATTGATAGAACGTCTGGACCGGGGATTACATGAAGTAGTTGGCCTGGAAAAGGGTGCCTATAAGGTAACCGGCATGCTGGTACTTTATAACAACATGTTACAGAGCCTGT
Organism: Gammaproteobacteria bacterium; assembly: GCA_041572715.1. GTDB lineage: Bacteria > Pseudomonadota > Gammaproteobacteria > JAJDYQ01 > JAJDYQ01 > JAJDYQ01. The sequence goes on along the minus strand of JBFFRZ010000138.1, from coordinate 5,643 downwards.
TCACTTCGCAGATTGAAACCCTCGGTACGGTCATGCTGGGTATCTTTATCATGCTGGTTGTGCTCTTCCGGGACATCAAGCTGGCGGTTATCGGTATCCTGCCGAATATTCTCTCCGCGCTGTTGATCCTGGGTATCATCGGTCTGCTTGGTATTCCGCTTGATATGATGACCATTACCATTGCTGCCATTACCATCGGTATCGCGGTGGACAATGCCATCCATTACATCTATCGATTTCGAGAGGAGTTGCCAAAACAAGGCGGGGATTACCTGCGGACCCTGCATTACTGTCACGCCAATATTGGCAAGGCCGTGTTTTATACTGCGGTCACGATCATTGTCGGCTTTTCCATACTGGTACTGTCCAACTTTATTCCGACGATTTATTTCGGGCTGTTTACTGCGTTGGCCATGTCGCTGGCATTACTGGCTGCACTGACATTATTGCCACGGCTGATTCTGATCGTGCGCCCGTTCTAGACGAGCCTGTTATGCCAACCGAATTTGACATCATTCGGCAGTTGGCTGAAGGGCAACGCGTCAGTCGCAAGGAGATCAGACTGGGGATCGGAGATGACGCTGCTGTAGTCGATATTCCTGATGGATATGAGCTCGTCATCAGTACGGATACGATTAACCAGGGCGTACATTTTCCGGATGACACAACGCCGTCCGATATCGGCTACAAGTCGCTCGCGGTTAATCTGAGTGATCTGGCCGCGATGGGCGCCGAGCCATTTGCAGTCAATTTGTCATTGTCTTTGCCCGATGCAAGTGCAACATGGCTAGAAGAATTTGCCGATGGATTTTTGTCACTGGCCAGTCAGTACCGGGTACAGCTTGCAGGCGGTGATACCACGAGAGGCCCACTGAGTATCAGTGTGACCGTCATGGGGCTGGTGCCGGTGAACGAGGCCATGCGGCGCAGTACAGCAAAACCCGGTGATTCTGTTTATGTCACGGGTACGCTGGGGGATGCAGGTGCCGCATTGATGGGCAAGCTGGGGGAGCTCAAGCTGACTGGTCCGCAGGACAGGGCGTTCTCCGGAAGATTCAATCGTCCAAAGCCGAGAGTTGAGGCCGGCATGGCCTTACGCAATATCGCCAGTAGTTGTATCGACATATCAGATGGCCTGGTCGCAGATCTCGGGCATATACTCGAGCAAAGCCATGCAGGGGCGACGATCTATGTAGATCAGCTGCCATTATCAGATAGTTTCAGGGAAGTATTTGACCTGGCGGGGGGCTGGACGGTGCCGCTTGCGTCCGGAGATGATTACGAATTGTGTTTCACTATCAGTGACAAGGACCATCCGGATTGGCAAAACGAGCTGGCTTCATTAGACATCCCGATCACCTGTATCGGCATGATTGAGTCACAGCAGGGCCTGCGGTTGCTGATGCCGGATGGTTCAGTGGAGACCCCGACGCATCGGGGTTATGAGCATTTTTCATGAAGCGTATTAAGCGAAACCGGGCACCGGCATCTGTCTGGAGCAACCCGGTGCATTTTCTGGCTTTCGGGCTTGGTACCGGCGCTTCCCCTTACGCACCCGGCACGGTGGGCACATTGCTGGGTATTCCATTGGTCTACCTGTTGTCGCACTGGTCGCTATGGGTGTATCTCGTTGTTAGTGCCGCCTTGATCATTATCGGGATCTGGGTCTGTGACAGGACGTCCAGGGATATTGGTGTGCATGATCATGGCGGTATCGTCATTGACGAGGTGGCAGGCTATCTCGTTACCATGATTGCTGTTCCGGTGAATCTGTGGACGCTCACCGCCGCATTCTTTATCTTTCGCCTGTTCGATATCGTAAAGCCCTGGCCTATAGGCTGGCTCGATCGACGGGTTAAGGGTGGTCTCGGAATCATGATTGATGATCTGCTTGCGGGTTTTTATTCTCTGGGCGTGATGTGGGTCATGATCTGGCTGTATTTAACAAACATACAATGACACGAAGGTGTTTTAACGGCTAGGGTTTTGCGTATGGGTGAGCTAGTGTTTATCAAGCGGCTGTTATTGATTGGCTCATTGCTGTGGCTGATCATGTTGCCGGCTCACGCTACCGGGGAGTCTGAATACAAGTTGGCAAGAGAAAGATTAATTGAGCTGATCGAGCAGGATGTGCGTGAGACCAGTGAGTATATTAACAAAACTCAACTGGACCAGCGCGTGATGGATGCGATGGCCAGTGTGCCGCGGCATGAATTTGTACCTGAGCGACAACGCGTCAGCGCCTATGATAACCGGCCGTTGGCGATCGGCCATGGTCAGACTATCTCCCAGCCATATATGGTTGCGGTAATGACCGACCTGATCAAGCCGGAACCGGGTGACCGGGTGCTCGAGATTGGCACTGGTTCGGGTTACCAGGCGGCGATACTTGCGCAGCTTGTCGACAAGGTCTTCTCAATTGAAATTATAGAGCCGCTGGGCACGGCAGCGGAAAGGCTTTTTCAGAAACTGGGTTACGATAATATTGTCAGTCGCATCGGGGACGGGTACTACGGCTGGAAAGAACAGGCCCCCTTTGATGCGATTGTAGTGACAGCAGCAGCCAGTCACGTTCCACCACCATTGATAGAGCAGCTTAAGCCGGGTGGGCACATGGTTATTCCTGTCGGCAGCCGGTTTCTCACGCAGCAACTGATGCTGGTTACCAAGGATGAGAAAGGCCAGGTAGCGACGCGCCAGGTCTTGCCGGTGGCATTCGTGCCACTTACCGGGGAGCACTAGGGTTTCTCATTGTCTGACGCGACTATCGCATTACTCAGGCGTTGGCACAGGTGTAATTATCGATGGATGATCAGTTAGCCGTGCAATCCAGCCCGCCGGTGCCGGTCTATTCCATTGCATTGCTTTCTGCATCGGCAATTGCCTACGAGATATTACTGGTCCGCCTGTTTTCAATAATCCAGTGGCATCATTATGCGTATATGGTAATCAGCCTGGCGTTGATGGGTTACGGGGCCAGTGGAACATTTCTCGCCTTTACCGGCAAAAAATTATTGAGCAGGTTTCAGCTGGCATTGACCGCGAACATCATACTATTTGCGGTGGCGGCATTTGCGTGTTTCCTCGTAGCGCAGTCCATACCTTTTAATCCCGATGAAATGGGTTTTGACGCAGACCAGTGGATTTATCTTGTTGCCATGTACCTGGTGCTTGCTATTCCTTTTTTCTTTGCAGCCAATGCGATTGGTTTGTCGCTGGCATATACCCGAAGCCAGTTGGCACAGGTCTATGCTGCAGACTTGATGGGGGCGGGAGTCGGAAGCCTGGCTGTTGTATTGCTGTTGTTTTTTGTTTTCCCGCTCCCGGCTTTGCAGTTACTGGTTATTCTGGGGCTGTTATCCGCTTTCGTGGCGTCATGGGAAACCCGATTTCGTCGTTCACTGGTGGGTTTCATGGTCCTGTTGCTGTCCGCGAGCGTCGTTGTTTCAGGAAAATGGATTGATATTACACCGTCACCCTACAAGGACCTTCAGCAGGCCTTGCGCATCACTGGAAGCCATGTGATAGCAGAACGCAGCAGTCCGATGGGTTTGATCTCTGTGGTAGATAGTCCCGTCGTCCCGTTTCGTCACGCCCCCGGGCTAAGTCTCAATGCGACCGCGATAATTCCCCAGCAGCGTGGTGTATACATAGATGGTAATGGCCCCCTTGTTATTAATCGCGATGGCGGAAAGCAGGCCGGGCCTGATTTCATGAATCACATGACTTCGGCATTGCCTTATCATGTTGCAGATCACAGGCATATTCTGGTTCCCGCGAGTGGCACCGGCACAGATATTCGGCAGGCGCTGCTACTGAGTCATGCCGAGATCACCGCGGTAGAAATCAACCCGCAAATCATCGCAATGATGCAAGGTGATTATCGTGATTATTCAGGCGGCCTTTACAGCAATCCCAGGGTCCGGGTGATCAATGCAGAGATTCGAGGTTTTCTGCAGGGCAGTGAAGAAACCTATGATCTGATTAATATTCCATTGATGGATAGCTTTAATGTGTCATCCACGGGACTGCTGTCACTAAGCGAAGACTACATGTTTACCGCCGAAACCATTGCACTGTATCTACAGCGCCTGAATCCGGACGGTATGCTGGCGATTAATCGCTGGATCAGGATGCCACCGCGGGACATGTTCAAGATACTCGGCACAGTTGTTGAAGTGCTGGAAAAACAGGGTGTGCATGACATACATGAGCGCCTCGCCATTATTCGCGGCTGGCAGACCAGTATCCTGCTCGTCAAGAACGGCGTTATTACTGAAAAGGAACGCGAAAATATCAGGCACTTTGCAGAGCAGCAATCATTTGACCTGGTATACCTGCCAGGTATGCATGAAGCAGAAGCCAACCGGTTTAATATGCTCGCACAACCTTACTATTACCAGGCCGCGGTAAAATTACTCGGACCATCAAGGCAGCAGTTTATTGATAATTATAAATTCAACCTGCAGCCAGCAACGGATGACCAACCTTACTTTTTCAATTTCTTTAAATGGAGCAGCCTGCCCGAGATACTTGAACTGCATGGCCGGGGTGGTGTGCCACTCATCGATACGGGTTACCTCGTGATTGTTGCAACATTGATGCAGGCCGTGCTGGTCGGTGGCTTGCTGGTTCTATTGCCACTCTATTTTCTGCGACGGCGCTCATCCAGAACAGATAAGAAAATCAGTGCAGGGCGTGTCTTTGTGTATTTCAGTGCACTTGGCGTGGCGTTTTTATTGATTGAGATTGCCTTCATTCAGAAGCTCACCCTGTTTCTGCATCATCCGCTCTATGCGATAGCAGTATCGCTGGCTTCATTTTTACTGTTCGCTGGACTGGGCAGTCAATGGTCCAGAAGATTCGTATCTAATCAATCGCGCTCACCGGCTTTATTGCCGGCTGGCATGGTGATTGTCCTGTGCATGGTTTACCTGGCAGGTCTTGATTTTGTCTTTGCCCAACTCCTCCATTACCCCGATGTAATACGAATCGTATTCAGTATCGTTATGGTTGCGCCACTGGCGTTTTTTATGGGCATGCCATTCCCGCTGGGAATGACCTCACTCAGTGAGTATGCGGAAGATTGGCTGCCCTGGGCATGGGGAATCAACGGCTGCGCATCAGTGGTCAGTGCAATATTGGCCACACTAATCGCAATTCACTATGGATTCAGTACAGTAATACTTGCCGGCGCTGTGCTATATGCCATCTCCGCGCTGACCTTCCCGGTAATGAAGGCGGAAGGGTAAAAAGCTGTTATCAACTCCAGGTAATGCGTAACTTTATATGCAACTTCGAGGGATCAGAGAACAAAATTGCACAGAGGAGAAAAATCGGGCTGTGGTGGAACTGTATAAATTGTTCGATACATTAACATGTCTCGCAAATGTGAAGCTCAGACATCTTCGCAGCTGGCCGGGCCATGTTATTTAATTGGTTTTGTCGTACTGTCAGGATAATTGAATGGTGAGCTGATTGAAGTCTCTAGCCCTGTTAAGCTGCCTTCTGTTGAGGGGCACTACACCCTGTAAGGCATTGCCTGCTTACCGGCTGGCAGCTGCAGGACTAGAGCACTTTCAGTAATCCCATTATATGTGCAAGACACGACCGGTGCAGAGTATGTATTGGGTTTTTGACTTG
>JBFFRZ010000137.1:0-7630 GCA_041572715.1 Gammaproteobacteria bacterium | reverse complement strand
GTTCACGAGCAGCAAGCGCTGCTCTCAATGGGTCTTTTTCATCCCGAAGATGGCCCGCAATGCAGATATCAAAGGTTTTTTTCCTCGGTGGCAGCCGCCTTGGCAAGGGAATGGCCGATTGCTTGATCACGCTCAGCTTGTCACGATAACGTTCCGGAATAGTCAGATAAGCGAGGTCATGCAGCGCAACCAGGTGATGGGCGATATCAATGGAACGCAGGGTAATCTCCGGGTCTGAATGGATAAACCGGTAAATATCGGTCCCTGTGAGTGCAACAATCAACAGGCGATCGGGGTATTGCTGATGGAATGCAGCAATCGAGTCAGCACTTCGCCAGGCGTGCAATGCCACCATCATGTCAGCGGACCTGCCATCCCAGTTCACATCCACCGCCACCCGGTGCCCCAGGCTTTGCAGGATGTGCTCCCATCTGACTGCGGTGGCACGGTTACCGTTAAGTGATCGCTTTCCGGCCGGGGTAATCAGGCTGACTTTCATATTGAATCCTGAATGGATGCTGTTATTGTCACGCGTGTCCTCAACCATAACAAACCATGTACTCAATTTCGAAGCCACAACTTGAAGAACAGCTCAGGGACGCACGTCAACGTACTCTGGACCTGGTCGCCGGCCTCAGCCCGGAACAGCTGGTGGGGCCCAGAAACCTGTCAACAATCAATCCATTGCCCTGGGAGATTGGCCACGCTGCCTATTTCCATGAGCTCTGGTGCCTGCGTCATCGACACAACCTGGATTCATTTCTCGACAATGCTGACCAGCTGTACGATTCCATCAACATCGCCCACGATGTCCGCTGGGACCTGCCCGTTCCGCCTTTAGCCGATATCAGGGATTACATGAGCCGGGTACTGGAAAAGGAAATCCAGCTGCTGCATGCGGAACATGAAACCGATGATGACCTGTATCTTTATCGATATGCATTGTTTCATGAAGACATGCATACGGAAGCATTCACCTATACTCGCCAGACGCTGAATTACCCGACCCCGATTTTCAGCACTGCAGTTCAACGACCTGAGCCGGCCGGCCCGCTAGAAGGGGACGCCCATGTCCCCGCCTGCGACTACCAACTGGGCGCAAAACCTGAAGACGGGTTTTGCTTTGACAATGAGAAATGGGCACACCCGGTGCATGTCGATGCATTCGACATGGCGCGCGCACCGGTAACGAATCTGCAGTTCCTGGAGTTCGTTGAGGCAGGTGGCTATGATAACAGCGACCACTGGGATGAGGGCGGCTGGAACTGGCGAACTGATCGCCAACTGAAACACCCGGTGTACTGGCGCAAGCAAGATGGTCAGTGGCATCAACGCCTGTTTGATCAGTGGCAGCCACTTGCATTGCATGAGCCGGTTATTCACGTCAGCTGGCATGAAGCACAGGCATGGTGCCACTGGGCCGGCCGTCGTCTGCCCAGTGAAGCCGAATGGGAACTGGCGGCCTCCGGTCCGGATAAACGTACCTATCCCTGGGGCGAGGAACTTCCGACAGAATCCCATGTAAACATGGACAGCCGTGCGCTCGGGTGTATCGATGTAGCATCGCTACCCGGGGGCGACAGTATTTACGGCTGCCGCCAGATGCTGGGCAATGTCTGGGAATGGACCGATACGACCTTCGCGCCCTATCCAGGGTTTACCCCGGACATGTATGATGAGTACTCGGCACCGCTGTTCAATATCACCAAAGTCTTGCGTGGCGGTGCGTGGCCAACCCGCTCACGCATGTTAAGAAATACCTGGCGCAATTATTATGGCGCCGATCGCAATGATGTTTTTGCCGGTTTTCGTACCTGCAAGACATGAATCCACTGGAAATGACCTGATGCTTTCACTGCTCAGCAAAGAAAAGAAGATACTGCTTGCGGCCACCGCCATCGTATTCCTGATTGCAGCCGCCTTGATCTGGCAAACCTACCAGACGATGCAGATTTTCAACGCGGCAGATACGATCTGCAAATCAGTACCCGTCAACATGGAACGCAATGACCTGATCAGGCTGGCCAATAACAGCCGCACCTCGATTAGCTTCATGGCCGAGGGTGAACAGACTGGCCAGGCGATTCTTGGCTTTAACGATAAAACCAGTGATGCCTGTGGTTGCGTCGTTAGCCTGGCTAATGATCGTGTAAGCAACGTGGGCGATACTTACTGCCGATCTGCCGGGCAATGAACCCACGGTAAACCGTAAGACTGTTACGTAACAACCAGGCCGGTCTCACACAACAGTAACGGTATTGGGCAGATGCTTCGGAATCAAACCGGTCAGCAGATCAATCACTGCTTTTTCCGGAAAGGTCTTCCTGAAAACCAGCGATACTCGCCTGGATGCGGATGCAGAATCAATTTGCCTTGCGATAATACCCATATCAGTCATCCATGAACCCCTGATAGCCAGCGCCGGCACCAGGGTCGCTCCTTAGCCGGCTGCCACCAGCTGCAAAAGGGTTTCAAGGCTCGATGCCCTGAGTTCATTGCCGATCGCGCTTTCTGCCTGCTGCGCACGCCCGCACACATTCATAACCTGTTGCGTCAAACAATGACCATCAGCCAGTAACAATAATTCAATACGGGAAAAATCTTCTTCAGTGATACTGTCCCGGGTGTAGAGCGGATCATCCCGGTGGTGTGCCAACCAGAAAGGCTCATCATACAAGGCAACGAAGTCAAAATCCGGGTTGGTGACCGGGGTAGCAATGATCGCCGCATCGATTTCATGATTCGATAGCTGCCGTTGCAAATGTTCGGTGATGTCTTCACTGAGAATGAAGCGGGTCTGTGGATAGTGCTCTTTCAAAGATCATTGCTGGCAACCATTTACCGTGCAATCCCCGCGGGGATCGTCGCCTACAGCTGGTGGTGGATATTCGAATAATGTCTTCGTTGCAATAGTTTCAAGATGCAGGTGTTGAGTATTCTCAGTTTGCCTTGATACCGACCCATTCGGTCCAGGCATCAAACATATTTTTATCCAGTGCTGCCACTGCCGCCCTTGGCGTCAATGCATAAGTAAATAATGCATCACCTTGCAGTGTTATTGAGTAACCCCCGGCTTCCTGAAAAACCAGGTGGCCTGCCGCATAATCCCATATATTGGAACGGCCATGCAGGTAAACATGACAACGACCCATCGCCAGCCAGCACCAGTCAAGCGCTGCTGAACCGAAACTCCTTTGCGACGCATAGGGATGTTCTTGCACCAGTCTTGCCGATAGGTCTGTCGGCAAGCATTTAAAGTCGATCAACGCGGTAGACTGGTCAAGCCTGATATCAATTGGCTGTTTCTCAATATGCTGGTCATTCAGCCATGCGCCCTGCCCCTTGAGCGCGGTAAAACATTCATCACGTACCGGGTCATAGACAATACCCAGTTCCACCCGCTGCTTGTGCAACAAGGCCAGCGATATTGCAAAGTGGGGAATACCGGAGACAAAATTACGCGTGCCGTCCAGCGGATCGAGACACCATAACGGCTGCTCAGACTGCAACATCTTTTCCTGCTCGACGGATGGCATTTCCTCGCCGAGAAAAGCAGCTTCGGGGTAATCAGCCATCAGCGCATCCTGCAGGTATTGCTGGGTGGCCAAATCCGCTTCGGTCACCACACTCCCGTCTGCTTTTTCCCCGCGTGCCACGCGGTTGAAGCGGGGCAGCAATTCCTCCCTCGCCGCATTTGCCACAAGTATCCTGAGTTTTTTCAGATCGATATCCACAGAAGCAGCTTAAGCCCATGGGCATGGCGCTGCAACCTTCGTTATCTTATGATTCGCCATCCTTAAACAGCACAACAACGGAAATGAGAGAACAACTGGGCAACTGGATCGAATCAAAACGCATACAGGGTTTTATCGTATTTCTCATCGTGATTAACGCGGTGATTCTCGGAATGGAAACTGCGCCGTCGATGATGGAGCAATACGGCACCATGCTCATCGCAATTGACACCATCATCCTGGCTGTATTTGTCATTGAAATCAGCATCAAGATGTTTGCCTATCGCCTGGGATTTTTCAAAAGCGCATGGAATGTGTTTGATTTCATTGTAGTGGGCATTGCCCTGATACCGGCCAGCGGACCGCTGGCAGTGCTCAGGGCGCTGCGGGTCTTACGGGTGCTGCGGTTAATTTCCATGCTGCCCCAACTAAGGCTGGTTGTTGAGGCATTACTCAAGGCTATTCCAGGCATCTCATCTGTTTTTGCCCTGATGATCATCCTGTTTTATGTGTTTGCCGTGATGGCTACCACGATGTTTGGTAGCAGTTTCCCCGACTGGTTTGGTGATATAGGCAGATCGATGTATACGCTGTTCCAGATCATGACGCTTGAAAGCTGGTCTATGGGTATCGTCCGTCCAGTGATGGAAACTCATCCCTATGCCTGGATGTTCTTCGTGCCATTTATTTTGATCGCCACATTCACCATGCTCAACCTGTTCATCGGCATTATTGTCAACACCATGCAGACTATCCATGAGCAGCATTCGCAGCATGAGGTCGAGGCGGTCGAGGCCATCGTTCATGCCGATAGCAGCCAGATCAGCAAGCAGATACAAAAACTGCAGGATGAGATCACCGCACTCAGGGTTATGCTGGAAAAGTCCGCGCTTTAATTCCGCCTGGCGATTGGCAAGATACTGATCTTTTAATCAAGCAGTGCCCGTTCAAGCAAACAGGTATACCCCTTGAATGCCCCCGTGCTATCAGGGCCCGGAGTTCAACCATATTTCCTTCAACCTGTATCTTCCTCTATAGTTGCCTGACCAGCAGGAACAAAGGCAAACCATGCAGTCATTTTCCGGACAGGGACCCGCCTGGCCAGGATCAGACAACCAGCGTCTGCAGTTGACGCAAGATCGACTGCAGCCTGTTGTAGATCGATATATCGAAGAACACCAGCTCGGCCAAGTGTTCAGCGAACGCGTGGGGCCTCTCTACCTGCCGATGGCCAAATGGATCGCCCGGCAACACACAGGCAAAACCCCGTTGTTCGTCGGCATCAACGGCGCGCAGGGTAGTGGTAAATCGACCCTGACGGGGCTGCTGGAAAAAATACTAACGCTGGGCTTTGACAAACGGGTAGTCAGTATTTCTATTGATGATCTGTACCACGACCGCGCCACGCGAGAGCAGATGGCCACAGATATCCATCCGTTATTTATCACCCGTGGAGTACCCGGCACACATGATACTGAATACGGCTTGCGCTTATTCCAGCAGTTAAAAAATAGTAGGGGTACCTCGGTACACATACCGCGCTTCGACAAGGCAATTGATGATCGCCTGCCCGAAACCCAGTGGAAATGCTGCGAGCTGCCCGTTGATATCGTGTTATTTGAAGGCTGGTGCGTCGGCGCACGACCACAAGCCGATGGTGCCTTAACTGTGCCGGTGAACTCGCTGGAAAAAGAGGAAGACCCGAACGCGGTCTGGCGCCGAGCAGTAAATCAGCATCTCGCCGGTGACTATCGGGCCTGGTTTGATTTTATCGACGTCCTGATCATGCTCGCGGTGCCTTCCATGGAACAGGTCTATGAATGGCGTGGACTGCAGGAAGACAGGTTACAGGCCAGCACAAATCAGACCGATGCATCAGGCATCATGAACCGCGACGGGCTAAAACGCTTCATCATGCACTACGAGCGACTGACGCGTCACCAGTTAAAGAACATGCCCTCGTATGCCGATGTCTACCTGCCGCTGGATGAGCACCACCAGATTGCCGATATAATCATCAAGCAGCCAGCATGAACAGACTGATTGTCTTTACTGACCTTGACGGCACTTTGCTGAATCATGATGATTATGGTTACAACGATGCCCTGCCCGCGATCCGTCGGCTGCGGTCAATGTCCGTGCCGATTATTTTCACCAGTAGCAAGACACTGGACGAGTTACAGCAGCAGGACTTTGTCTCGGCTGTCAGCCATGAAGCGAAGACCCCGCTGACATCCATCCGGATGTACGGTGAAGTGCTGCAGGAAAACTGGGCCTCCGAAGAAAAGAAAAAAAACTATTACGACATGATCGTAGGTGAGAGCCAACGGCTGACCCGACTCATTAACAACGTATTGCAACTGGCACGCTTTTCCCGCAACGCCATCCAGATCAGCATACGCGACCATGGCCCCGGCATTCCCAAAGACCAGATGAAAAAATATTTATCCTTTTCTATCGGGCCGAGAATGCGCTTACACGGGAAACCGTCGGTACCGGTATTTGGACTTGCGCTGGTGAGTCAGTTGATGCGTGAAATGCAGGGTGCCATTGATGTGCAGAATGCAAACCCAGGCGCACGTTTTATTCTTTCATTTCGTTCGACTGATTAATTCAGCTAATCTCTACGCTATTCAACTCACAATAAACAACGAGGAATTACAATGCCATATGTCAATATCAAAGTAACCGACGAAGGTGTAACGAGAGAACAGAAAGCAGCGTTAATCAAGGGTGTCACGCAATTACTTGTGGATGTGCTGGGGAAAAATCCGGCAACAACGCATGTGGTGATCGACGAGGTCAATACTGACAACTGGGGGATCGGTTTTGACCAGGTAACCGAACTCAGAAAAACCAGCGACAGCTAAAGGAGATCAACACATGAAAGAAAGCCTGCAACCCGGTATTCGCTTTGAACACAAATACGTCATACCGGACACAAAAACCGTGCCCGCACTCTACCCGGAAGCAGAAGAATTCATGATGATGCCCGAGGTATTCGCCACCGGCTACCTGGTAGGTTTGCTCGAGTGGGCCTGTATCAAGGCCATCAACCCGCATATTGACTGGCCCGGAGAACAAACGGTTGGAACGCACATCAATGTCACTCACCAGGCTGCAACCCCACCGGGACTGGAAGTCACGACCACGGTTGAACTGATTCGGGTTGAAGGAAGAAAGCTGACTTTTTCCGTCGAGGCCAATGACGGCATCGACATCATTTCAAGAGGCGAACATGAACGGTTTGTGATTATCCGGGAAAAATTTGATTTAAGTCTGAGCAAGAAGAAACTCTGAACCCTATCTTACACCTACACTTATCAGCGCCATGCAATGGTTTGAGCCATGATCGACAGGAAGGAACACTGGCAGAACATCTACCTGGACAAGGGTTCCACGAACGTCAGCTGGTACCAGAAAGAGCCCAGCCTTTCACTGGAACTCATTGGCGATACCAGCATACACCTCGATGATGCAATCATTGATGTCGGCGGCGGTACATCCTTACTGGTAGACCGCCTGCTTGACCTGGGTTATACCAGCCTTGCGGTGCTTGATATCTCGGCAGTTGCACTGGATCATGCAAAAGCAAGGCTTGCAAAACGATCGACCGATGTTGAATGGTTCGAAGCTGATATCACGGAGTTTCAGACACCACATCCTTTTTCGCTATGGCATGACCGTGCGGTATTTCATTTCCTGACAGAACCACAGGACCGGATCAAATATGTCAATGTACTCAGACACTCCCTCACACCCGGTGGACATGCGATCATTGCCTCGTTCGCCATCGGTGGGCCGGAAAAATGCAGCGGTCTTGATATCGTGCAGTACGATGCCGGCAAAATTTCAGCCGAACTGGGCGAGTCTTTCAGGCTTGTTGATCAGCGCAC
>JBFFRZ010000136.1:0-7635 GCA_041572715.1 Gammaproteobacteria bacterium | reverse complement strand
TGATGATGTGAGTATAGGGTGTTTCTAACGTTATTTAAGAAAAACCCGGTGAGATAGTTATGCACCCATCCTTTTGGGTGCCATTTGCCCAAGTCGCTGATGCACTATGAATCCAGTGTATTTAGCAAGATTGATGTTACCTCCTCAGTGCTTTTCCCATGTGATCCTGGATCACTAATTATTTCAACAAGGAGCATCAATACATACAAGAAATCTTCGTTGAGGGTAACCAGTTGTAAGTAGACTTGAGGGTTATTATTGCAGTCTTGAGGTATGTAACTAGTCAAAACAGTCTGTTAGCATATAGGCATCATGAAGTTAGAGATCTTCTTTGTTCTTTTTTGCCTGAATTAATGATCTGTAAGCGAGATTGCTGAACCAAGAGGTCGGCGCAATGACAGAGTTCCTTATTAACCACGAGATGTCTATACGCCTGGGTTTTTTCTTTGGCGTTTTTGCCATCATTGCCGCTTGGGAGGTCCTTTCTCCCCGGCGGGAATTGTCTTTATCCAAGGGAATTCGCTGGGCCAATAATATTGGCCTGGTAATTCTGAATACGGTTATTCTGCGTTTGCTGTTCCCCGCCGCAGCAGTCGGAGTAGCCCTGGTTGCGCAGCAAAAAGGTTGGGGGCTGTTCAACTATTACGAGTTACCCTGGGTCGTATCGGTCATCATGGCGGTGATCATAATGGATTTTGTGATATACCTGCAGCATGTCATGGTGCATGCCATACCTGTGCTATGGCGATTGCACCGGGTCCACCATGCCGACCTCGACTACGATTTGACCACGGGTGCGCGGTTTCATCCGATTGAGATCATCCTCTCGATGTTGATTAAGTTCGTAACGATAATAGTACTGGGTCCGCCGATACTCGCAGTTGTGATCTTCGAAGTATTACTCAATGCTACCGCGATGTTTAATCATGGCAACATCTATATCCCGGAAAAGATTGATCGGGTATTACGACTGTTTGTCGTCACCCCGGATATGCACAGGGTTCACCATTCCGTGCATGCGCCAATGACTAATTCCAATTTTGGATTCAATTTACCCTGGTGGGACCGCCTGTTTGGCACGTATGTAGCGCAGCCGCCAGAAGGACATATAGAGATGGAAATCGGTCTTGAGGGATTCCGTGATCCAAAACAGGTAGATCAACTCCCCGGTATGTTGATGTTGCCATTCGTGCGGCAACTGGGTGAGTACACGATCAATCGGCGCTGGTAGTGTTATTGAAGGGCCCGCCTTAATACACCTGTTTTTCCAGATTGCTGTTCGCGAGTGTATTCGATCAACAGGTTGACGACCATCTAAAACTAGAATGCGCCAAGGTAAGCTTTGGCAGCATACAAGCGTACGGTGGCTGCGCCGATGACATCCATAAATGAGAATATCTTCGGCTTGGAAGCACTGATCCAGGCGCTACCGGTTGCGCCAATAGGGATGTCATACCCTTCCGGATCCTCGAATTCCAGGATTACTGTGCGACCTACTGGCAGCGCACCGAGTCGTATCTGTTGACCCACCATTGACTCGCGCGGCAGAAGAGTTCCAGCTGATTCACCAGTTGCGCCGGTGATACTGTGTACTCGTGCACGAAAAATATGACCGGGGTAGGCATCCACGTAAAATTCCGCAAACTGGCCGGGTTCGATGAAACCATATGCCTGATCCGGGATACGCATGATGATGAACTTTTGCTTAGTATTCCACAGGTGCAATGCGCCGACCCGGCTGCCCTGGTCAATGTAGACATGGGAAACCTGGCCGTCGTAAGGCGCGTGAATAGTTAGTTGGTCGACGTCCATCTCACTGGTTTGAAGCCGTGTCTTTTCAGCATTGAATCTCGCCTTGGCGGTTTCGTAGCGGTCTTCCGCGAGTTCAATTTCATTGCGTGAAATCAGCTTCGCACCAATACGTTGTTTGCGCAGCATCTCTCGCCTTGCCTGTTCCATTTCAAGTTCAGCTGCTTTGAGTGCTTCATTGGCTTCAAGCGCCTTGCCGGTTAACGTATAGCTGGTCAGGGTATACAGAAGGGTGCCTTTCTTCACTTTTTCATTATGCGTTACGAAGATGTCATCGATTTCCTGGCCGATTGCCGGTGACAGGACTGAACGGGGAGCAGTTACCGTGGTGCTCAACGTCAGGTCTGCTGGAGAAAAATATCGATGGGCAGTAAACAGGGATAATGCGATGAATATGCCCAGGCCAACCATAATGGAATAGTTCCGGGTAGAGGCCGCAACTATCTTGAATTTCAGCAGAAGCCAGCAGATCAGGATATAGGGGATCATGATCTCTTTCATGACTGTACATCCTCTCCTGGTTCATTATTGGCTTTCGAAGGAACCTCCGTCTCTTTGGCAGGACTTTCGGGTAGACGTAATTTTCGGATCCAGTTAGCCAGCGCGTCCCAGTCGATGACAACAAGGACCACCGCCACGATCCATAAGGGTTTCCAGATCAAACCCAGCATGCATAGCCAGAACACCAGCTTCGCCTGTGACCAACCCTGTTCTTTCGCGATCTGCTTGGGTATGGAATGTAATGACCATAGCTTCCACGCCAGCCAGGCGAACAGGCCAGTAGTAACCAGCACAACAAACCAGAAAAAAAGAACGCTGTCGAGCAGCCCCATGATCGCCGGGGGATCGACATATTCATATGGAGCAGCGTGTATTTTAATGAGCTATTCTCCTGCAGGCCCCGTTTAAGGTTTCCGGCCTGGTGGCTTGACCCTTAACCATATAACAGACAAGTCTGATCGAATGCCTGTATGGTGAGATGTTGAAATTAAATTCTAAATGCATGAGGTCAGGAATTAAAGCACCATATCGAGAATTCCCTGCGTATCAAGCCGTTGGCATGAATGCTGCTTGAATTGAAGACTGGGATACTTGCCCGGTTTAATCTGATTAGGATCCTGGTATGGGGCTATTGACCCCTGAATCGATTAACACGTGGAATGGAACAGGCCACCAACCGCCTTACCGTGCAGTACGAGATCGTTGTAGATTTGAACAGCGGCCTTTGTTTCAGCAATGTGCATGGGAATATGTTTCGATTGCAGCATGTCGATCGCCTCCGGGCTTGTGCGTAGTCTGAGCAGCATGCCCCGACTCAGCACAATTTCCTGGCTTCCCTTGTCGAGAAGTTCCTCGAGGTCTTCCGGCTGAATGCCCGGTGCATGTTGTGTTCCGGTCTCACGCCAGTCCCATGACCGGCCACCACCGGGCCAGAGTTTGAAGTCCTTGCCAACGCCTATGCCGGTTATTTGCAGGCGTCCCCAGGTTATTTACTCGATATAAGGGGAAGCGGTTTTCTCGTTGATCATCTTCCTTCCTGGATATCCTCGCCCGTGTATTTTCCTGTCATCAAGCTTAGGTGATTGAATGTCCTTTTGTAAGGCTGGTGTCTGTTTTCCCGGTGTCGGGCAGAAATGTGCATGTTCTTGAGCTACGGCAATACCGGTTCGGGAAAATGACGTATATTTATAGTAGAGCAGCTGCAAATGACAGAGATAGGAGGGCGCCATGAATGGAGTACACGCAATTCCGGCCCGTCAAGGAAGGCATGACCGGCTGATTCAGGAAAGGATTCACGATCCCTATAAATCAAAACAGAAGCTTCCAGATCACACCGTCTGCCCGGATTGCAAGGCGGTATTTTCTGCAGGCCGCTGGCAATGGCTGGAGAAGATAAAGCCATCTGATGATTTCAGTAAGTGCCCGGCATGCAGCCGGATTCATGAAAAAGTGCCCGCGGGCATGCTGACATTGAGTGGTGACTTTTTTCAGGGTCATCGCGAAGAAATCCTTAATCTGCTGCATAACAAGGTGAATGCAGAGAAGGCAATGCACCCGCTGAAACGCTTGATGGATCTTGAAGAGCAGGCTGATGGCAGCATGCTGGCCACTTTTACCGATACCCACTTGCCGCGCGACGTTGGCCAGGCATTGGCCCACGCATACCAGGGTGAGCTCGATATACAGTATGCACAAGGCGAGGATTTGACGCGCGTTAAATGGAGTCGGTAACAGGCCTGCAACGACGGCTGGCATGTGGGGGGAGACGGTCATTGGCGTAATGCCAGTGACCGGGGCGGGGACGTTCATGCGCAAGAAAAATATCAGATCGTATGGGCACCCTCTATAAGCTGCGCAAGGCCAGGCAACAATTCAATCGACGAAGAATAAATCCGCCTGTATGCGTGATAAACGGTATTAGGCCGGGGGTTTTAACGGTTTTCTGAAGCCGTGTATACCAGGCTGGTCATCGCCCGATCCATTAGCCTCTATAAGGCGTTACTGCATGTAGTGATGAGTACCACATTTACTTAGGAATATTTGTGCATGTATCTCTCAATGACACAGATCAGATTAATGGGTGCTTCCTGCATCGGGTAGTGGCCCGCATTCGCAATTATCTCTAGCTGTGCATTTGGCAACCATGCAAGATAGGTGTTTTTCATGACTTCACTGGAAAATGCATGATCATGTTCGCCGATGCATACCAGTGTAGGGGTTTTGAAACCCTTGATCTGTTCTGAGAAGTCTTCTTTTGCCCAGGCATTCAGGTACCCGGAGAAAGCCTGTTCAGTTGTTGTGGCGCGTGACCTGGCGACCATGTAATTGATCCATTGTGGCGTGTTCCTGTTTCCAGTCGTGAAATCCAGAATGTTGTACCGGTTCTCGTCATTCATTATTGCGCCTTCAAAAAGCGCCCATGCCTGTTCCTCAAGTTGACCGCCGCATGCAGGCACAGGATCTACGCCCACTGCGCTTTTAATTCGGCTGCGGTCATTGATGTCGAGCATGACACGCTGCATTGCCATACCGCCCATTGAGTGTCCAATCAGGTGGAAGTCTTGATAACCCAGATCATCAACCAGGGAGATGGCGTCCTGTGCAATTTCGCGCATTGTATAATCGCCTTGCATATCTATGGACTTGCCGTAACCCCGATAGTCCATGAATACATAGGTAAATGAATTCGTATCCAGGGCGTTGAATGTAGGTTCCCATACCAAGTAATCTCCAAACCAGCCTTGCAGAACCAGTATTCTTTCCGGGCCCGAGCCGACAATAGTGTGGCCAATCGTCATGATGCTTGTTTCCTCATGTATTTGTAGTGCTATAGATAGCCGGTAAGAGATACGTTCAGTAACGTCTGTACGGGCAGTAGTTGACCCCGGGAGACACCGCCTCGCATCCCCGGGATCGAAACAGGTTACTCGTCGAAATACTTGCCACTGCCGACAATGTAGTTCTTGCCATCGTTGCCCTTGGCCAGCTCAAAATAGGAAATTTTATGCTCTTCTTTCTTGGTTTTCGGGTTATTGAAATAATAGTCAACCCATCCGCTACCATCCTTTAGCGCTTTTTCAAGCATTTCATCGCGGAACTTCTTACCCTTGATGTCAGGTTTGCCTTTGACGTTTTTACCGATGACCTTGGTTTTGATGGCATGTGCGACGACGGTCAGATCGGTATCAAAAACAAATATATACAGGGACGGGTTGTCCTTGTTCTTGTATGGATGCTCGGCACGGTTAACCCTGGCCAGGGTTTGAAGGGCGTTCTTCTCGATATCCGCTTTCGTTTGCTTGACAAGCGCTGTCACCTCATCAGAGGTCTGTGCGGCAGCAAAGTTGGCCGTTAAGCCCAGCAGAAGAAGACTTGCAACGATATAAAGTGTTTTTCTCATGATATATCTCCGGTAAAAAGTTTAAACAAGGTACGACTAACCACCTTTTTCAAGGCAACATGACTGTCTGCCGGAACGCATGAAAATATCGTCCCGCAGAAAGTCAGATCTGTGTCGATAGCATTCGGGTAACGGGGTGATCCTCTATCACCAGCATGCATCGATATATTGATATTCAGGCTGTGCATGCGCTTACATCTTCTTCGGCTGGAAGATATCGGCGGCGACAAAAATGACAGGTTCCTTTCCGTTATTCTGCAGCCAGTGCACCGTATTTTTGTTTGCGTAGCCCATGCTGCCGGCAGGTAACCGTTTTACCGTGCCGTCGCCGTAGAAAACCGTGGCGGCACCCTGGATGATATAAAACGTCTCGGGTTGATTTTTGTGGCTATGGGCCTTGCTGTATCCGCCGGGTTCGATTGTCAGCAGGCGTATTCTCAGCTGGCCGCTTTCCATGCCGGACATGTTCGGTCCGAGGTCAACGAACTGTTTCTTGAGTATTACAAATCCTTTATCATTCAGTGGTGCGCCTTGTACCAGCGGTAGGTCTGCAGCGAATGAGGGTGTTGCGAGGCTGGTTATGGCATACATGGCGCCCGCGGCACCAGCGAACAAGGCGCCATGCAGGATTCCCTGCATTCCTTTCTCGGATTTTCCCGGTTGATTCGAAGTAGCCATGGGGAAATTCTGTGTCAGGCGGGGCAGGCTGTCCTGACTAAACCCTATTACTTTTCTATCGGTTTTCTATTCGCTGGTAATTTCTATTAAAATCAACCGGTAAGCTTAAGGCCCGGGGCGAATTTCAGGTGCAAGTCCGCTGCCCGGGATGGCTTGGCGAAGCGCGTTCCCGGTTTGTATGCTGGCACTGAAAAAATTAATATCGCTGATCGATGTTTGAATCGTTGGATTGTTGATGCAGAAAACTGTTTTGCCTTACAAGATTGGCAATTGGACTATTGATCCTGAGCGCGGACTGGCGCGCGGCCAGGACCAGGATATACACCTGGAGCCCAGGGTTACCGAATTGTTGAACTATCTTGCATCCAGATCCGGGCAGGTGGTTTCCCGCGCAGAATTACTGGATGCCGTCTGGCCAGGTGTAATCGTTGGTGACGATGTCCTGACCAATACCGTGGCCAAATTACGCCGTTCCCTTGGGGATGACCCCAAATCTCCAGAACTCATTCAAACCATCCCGAAAAGGGGATACCGCATTGTCACCGCAGAGGAGTCCCCAGGGAGTGAGAAGAGTCAATCTGAAGTGGTGAGCGTATGGTGGATCGCATTGCTGGCGGTGCTGGTCATTACCGTTGGACTGGTACTGACGCGGCCGTGGGCACCGGGTATGGAAACGACCCCTGTCGGTAAAGAGGCATTTGTATTGCCGGACAAACCATCGATCGCGGTGCTACCTTTTGACAATCTGAGTGATGACGAAGGGCAGGATTACTTCGTTGATGGTATGACCGAGGATCTGATAACTGACCTGTCCCGGGTTTCCGGTTTATTTGTAATTGCGCGTAACTCGAGTTTCTCGTACAAGGGAAAATCTCTCGACGTCCGGGAAATCGGTCACGAACTGGGTGTGCGTAACGTCATAGAAGGCAGTGTCCGCAAGGTCGGTAACAAGCTGCGTATCAATGTTCAGTTAATTGATACTGAAACAGGCGCTCATTTATGGGCGGAACGTTATGATGGTGATGTCGACGGTCTGTTCATGTTCCAGGATCAGATCATAGAAAAGATTGTTTCTGCTTTGTCGGTAGAGATGACGGGTATCGAAAAAGACTATGCCGCTTTCCAGGAAACACATAAACATAGTGCCTATGAGGCATTTCTGAAGGGGTGGGCTTTATATCGCAAAGGTACCCCTGAAGGGTTTGCGGGGGCTATTGTGCATTTTGAAAAGGCGGTGGAAGAGGACC
>JBFFRZ010000135.1:0-7653 GCA_041572715.1 Gammaproteobacteria bacterium | reverse complement strand
TGCCTGAATGTTCGATAATTATGGCCTGACTGTCGTTTGATATAAATCTTGAGCGTACCGCCATCGGGCAGGCGCAATTCTGTCTTACCGATCCTGCTCCATCCGCTTCGCCTGAGATTAGGTTCCTCGACCCAGTCCAGTTCCAGATTCCATAAA
This sequence comes from Gammaproteobacteria bacterium, assembly GCA_041572715.1. Taxonomy (GTDB): domain Bacteria; phylum Pseudomonadota; class Gammaproteobacteria; order JAJDYQ01; family JAJDYQ01; genus JAJDYQ01. The sequence continues at coordinate 7,497 of JBFFRZ010000135.1, read as the reverse complement.
TCGTCAAAACTGTTTATCTGGTTATAGGCAAGAATCTCCTGATAACCGGAATTGGGAAAAGACAGGATCTGTTCGCCTGAAAATACCCGCGAAAGCGCCGCACCGGGATCGTCGATTTTGTTATCAGGAGGAGTGGTCATTTCGAGGTGAGGCTACGGTCAGCACAGTATATGCGGAATGATAACGGCTATACAGATGAATGTCATAAACACAAAACTAACGGCTCTCAGACAGAAAACGCTATCCGCATAGCACAGCTTGATGCCTTGATTATGATTACGAGCATTTTGCGTGAACGATCCTGAAATGACATCAGGACACAAATAATGGCTGCATATGACTGGCCCCGGAACAGTTATTGATGGTAGCAATATCCGATTTATCCAGGTATTTGCCAACAGAGACGAGAAAGCTATGGTGCTGAAGCTTTAAATTACCTATATTCGCTCCAATATATGCAGAAATGCCGTTAATCAGAACAACACAGGAGCAGCGGAAATGGAGTCAACAGCGCTAGATTTTATCTTCAACTTCTGGACAGGACTTGCAATCGTCTTGCTGATCCTGCTGAAGAATTCCGTCAAATTTGTACCGCAGAATCGCGCCTATGTGGTCGAGCGTTTTGGCAAGTATCAGCGAACGCTTGAGGCAGGTCTGAATTTTATCGTGCCGTTCATCGACCGGATTGCCTATGATCGCTCCCTCAAGGAACAGGCAGTAGATGTACCCAGCCAGAGCGCAATCACCAAGGACAATATCGGCCTTACCGTGGATGGTGTGCTCTATCTCAAAGTGCTTGACGCCTACAAGGCCAGCTACGGCATTGAAGAATATGCCTTTGCGGTAACACAGCTGGCTCAGACAACCATGCGTTCGGAGATTGGCAAGATTGATCTGGACAAGACGTTTGAGGAACGTGATGCATTGAATGTATCGATCGTACAGGCAATCAATGAGGCCGCCGAACCCTGGGGTGTCCAGGTGATGCGATACGAGATCAAGGACATCGAGCCCCCACGCACTGTACTCGAAGCGATGGAACGGCAGATGAAGGCCGAGCGTGAAAAACGGGCCGTAATCCTGGAATCAGAAGGTGAACGGCAGTCAGAGATCAACGTTGCTGAAGGCAAGAAACAGGCCCAGGTGCTGGCCGCAGAGGCACACAGGGCGGAACAGATACTGCGCGCTGAAGGTGAGGCACGAGCCATCGAGATGGTTGCCGAAGCAAAGGCTACTGCGCTACGCAAGGTCGGTGAGGTGGCTGCGACCAATGAAGGTCAAAAGGCGGTACAGCTGGACCTGGCCACGCTGGCAATTGAAGCGAAACAGCAAATCGCCAAGGAATCTACCGTGGTATTGATGGATGACAAGAGCAGCTCTGCCGGCAATGTAGTCGCAGAGGCCATCGCTGTTGTGAGCGCCATGAATCGCAGCGAGGCTTTTTCCGAAAATGGTGGGGGATCCGTTAAATGATTGAATATTTCGAAACCAATCAGCCGGCATTCTGGTTCACGGTCGGATTCTTACTGCTTGCCATCGAAACGTTGGCTTTCGGTTTTGCAACCGGCTTGCTGCTGTTTGCCGGAATTGGCGGTCTGGTAACGGGGGGATTGATGTGGGCTGACCTGGTGCCGCAAACCTGGTTGTCAGGAATGGCCACTTTCGGGATCAGTTCCGGGCTAAGTGCCGTGCTGTTATGGAAGCCGCTGTTAAAACTGCAGAATCCAGGCCCACCCGCCAAAGACAACAGCAGTGATCTGGTTGGTCATGAATTCCGTCTCGAGCAGGAAATCACCCGACAGGCTCCTGGCAAGACACGCTATTCGGGAATCGAGTGGCGTGTAGAACTTGCTGATGATGCCGTAACTGACATGATCGAATCGGGACAAAAAGTAGCAGTAACTTCCGTCGATGTAGGCGTAATGAGGGTAAAGCCGACATACCCGGAATCATCATCCTGAGTTACTGGTAAAGAACGATTTGTTGGTACGGTTATCGCGACCGTAACTGGCCAGACAGTCTGAATACCCTGTGCCAAAATTTACAAATAAACATTGCCAGGATATTTGAATACAAGCACCTGCCGGTACGACAAGACAGCAGGCTCTTTAGCCTGCTGTCTTATTTATGGAAAAAGCATAACTGCTTAGTTTGATGGCGATACCGGTGCTTGCGGAACGCGGTAATAGGGGTATGGAGCCATGTACGGGTAAGGAGCCGGATATCGATTAGGCCGGTAATTGTCACTGCCGCCATGACCCGAAGTACCAAATGAACCATCCCGGGTTTGTTCGCCACGTGCCTTTCCGGAAATGCTCATGCTGAAATCGCCGTCGCCCCTGCCCTTGGCACGACCACTCCCTCTAGAATCACTGTAAAAGCTGCCGTCCTCAAAAAAGTCTCCTTTATTACCACCGCCGTAGTAGCCATAGGGCACATAGCCATAGGGCGCATAGCCACCGGGTACAGGGGTATCGGCTAATGATGCTAACGATGTGCACAGAATTCCTGCGGTGATCACTGCAATATACTGTATTTTCATGTGTTACTCTCCGGGCCAACACCCTGGTCAATAATGAGTTCCTGATATATAAAAAAAGCCCGTGGAATGGGGAGTCCACGGGCACAAACGGAAGTAATCTCAGCGGCGTGCACTGTGATCGGTGGATGAGATGGGGGATCTCATATTACGCCGATCATTAGAAAGCCATTAATAGTGCATCGATCACTTCCCAAGGAGAAATCAGTAGCCTTTATGCCCCGCTGCTGGCTGCTTGGCGGCATCCGGGACATTGCCAGCCGGGCGTGGCGAATTGTGAGGGTGTGGCGCGTGGTGTCCGTAGCCGTAATAGGCCGGAGCATAGTAGGCCGGCGGCGGTGCGTATCCCATCATAGGGTGGGGGTAGTAGCGCTTGGAACCGTAGTCGGATTTACCGCAAAACGGCATGGCAAATGCCGCCGATGAAAAGCCCAACATGATGATGCTTGCGCCCAGCACCAGGCTACTGCTTTGTACAAGTGTTTTCATTGATTCTTACTCCGTTGTCCAGGTTATTTTAAAATTTATATTGAATATCTGCGAGTAATATATCCATATTTCTAGATAATGTCTAATATTATATTAGAAAAACATAGACATTTTTTGTTCATGGGCATAAAATTGATTAATGATTTATGACGGATGCCAACGAACTATGGCAAATCAACTTGATCGGGATTCCAGACCGGTAGTGCTCTATGATCGCAGCTGCCCGCTATGCAGTCGTGAAATCGCTCATTACCAACGCAGAAAAAATGCGGAGTCGATTTGCTGGATCGACGCCAGCACGGACATCCCATCGCTAACCCGTCTGGGTATTGAACAGGCAGATGCAATGTCGATCTTTCATGTCAGAGATGCCACAGGTGACTGGCATACCGGCGTCAGTGCCTTTGTATGTTTATGGTCGCAACTACCCGCCTATGCGTGGCTGGCCTGGCTGGTGCGAATACTGAAACTCATGCCGATGCTTGAATGGGGCTACAAACACTTCCTCAAATGGCGGTCGACGAGAAAATGTACTGTCGAAGGATCGTGCTCTTGATCAGTAATGCAGTAGATCAGTTTCGGTACAAACCGATCTCTGCAACAGAAACATTTGCATCGAAATCCCGACCGATTGCGACAATACCAATGCGTATTAATTTACGGGCATCCAGTGGCCCGGATGTTTCGTGTGGAGAGAAATCTTCAAAGGGTATGTCTACCGTCTGCCATTGCGCGCTGCTAATGAAGTTAGCCCGATAGGCTTGCCACGGCAACCATAATTCAGCAGTTCGCAAGTGGATGTTATAGATTTCACCATTACCGGATACGTTCAACCGTATACCTTCATATCGACTGGCCATCAGCGCAAACTGCCGGGGTATGTCCTGCACCATCTGGATAAAGCCACCATTATTTTCCGTGCTGACCCTACCCCTAAGCGTCATCACAGACCGTTGGGATTTTTCAGTCCGATCCATGCTGCCAGTTGACCGGCCACCCATCACGCTGTCAGTAACCAGGCGCCATGGGGAATGGTCAAGCTTCAGATAATTGTCCGTAGCCGCAAATTTTGACTTTTCATTCACGTAAATCAGGCGTCATGAACACAAAGGGGGACAAGATCCAGCTAATTGCTGGTCATGCAACGAGATTTTTCCTGTGACGTTTCGCTTCAATGGCCTGCAGTACTCCATCCCAAAATTCCAGTCTTGCCTCGACAGCTGATCTTGCGGCGTTGATTGCCTCATTAATCATGGTTTCGTCTCCGCTGCACAGGTTGTTCAAAAGTCTCAACGATAGCGGTGCATGAAAGTCTTCATCGAGATGGATATGGCGGTTAAGGTAAAAATGGAAAGTCGGCGCATCATGTTCGCTGACTTTCATCCGCCCGAGGATAGAACGAAAGATAGACGGAATAATATGTTCCCTGCCCAGTGCGAGTGCTGCAGCCACCTCATGTGGCTTGTTGTCAGTGATGTACTGGAATGTTTTAGCCGTAAACAGTCTCGAAGGTTCTGGTATCCCTGGCAATGCCAGCGCCTCAGGCAGCCCCTTGCCTGCCACGGTATCAACAAATTTTAAGCACATATCTGTATTCGCACCGATTTCTGTCATTGCATCAAGATATAGCTCGAAATGACTAGAGTGCTGCCCGGCCTCGCGGGTTTCATCTGACTCCTCTTCAAGCACCAGCTCGTTGATAAAACGTCGAACATTACCGTCGCCAGCCGGCACCCATGGATACCGGGTTGGCGCCACTACAGACTGCAGGTACTTGATCAAGGACATAAAATCCCAGACAGAATATACATGGTGCTCCATGAAACATTGCAGGTCTTCAATGGTTTTCACCGCCTCATAAACCGGGTGGCTTTCCAGCTCACTGGTAAACGACGTGATGATGTCACTGCTGATATCCTTACTCATTTGATTATTTCCTAAATCTGGCTGGATTGACGCATATCTGTGCGATTGACAGACATTCAATGCCTGAGGGTTAGTCTGATCTCGAAAGACTGTATCGTAACACCAGGTAACCGATAATCCCGGACAGAATTGACCCGGAGATTATGCCGAGGCGGTCGTCGACTAAATATTCCGCCCCACCCTGCTCGAATGCCAACGAACTAATGAACAGACTCATGGTAAAACCGATCCCGCAAAGTAAGGAGACACCATACAGTTGCAAAAAATTCGTTCCCGTCGGCATGCTGGCAATACCGCTTTTGATTGCTATCCAGCTGAATCCCAATACTCCAATCTGATTACCAAAGAATAGGCCCATTGCAATACCTAGTGGCACAGGATGCAAAAACATATCCGATGAAAACCCCTCAAGTGATATGCCGGTATTGGCAAAGGCAAACAACGGCAGAATGCCAAATGCTACAGTCGGTTGCAGATCATGCTCCAGCCGTTCCAGTTGTGTTTCCTGCTCATCAGGCAATTTTTTATAGGGGATAAAAAACGCGACCAGAACCCCGGCCAGGGTTGCATGCACTCCGGATTTCAATACTGCCGCCCAACATACCAGGCCAACCAGCAGGTATGGAGTCAGACTCACAACTCCCTGGCGATTGAGCAGGGTTAACACCATCAAGGCCGCCACGGCCACCATCAAGGAAGATATGGACAGATCTGCTGTATAGAAAATCGCAATGATGATGATTGCCCCAAGGTCATCAATTATCGCCAGCGTCATGAGAAAAAGCTTTAACGACGATGGAACACGACTGCCCAGTAATGCGAGCACGCCCAGAGCAAATGCAATATCCGTTGCAGAAGGAATGGCCCAGCCTTTCATCGCGACCGGGTCACCCCAGTTGATTACAGAATAGATCACGGCGGGTACGGCCATGCCGCCGATTGCAGCCAGTACCGGCAACACTACCCTCGAAGGCTCGGATAGCTCACCAGCCAGTAATTCACGCTTTATTTCCAGGCCAATCAGAAAGAAAAATATGGCCATGAGGCCATCATTTATCCAGAGCAACAGCGGCTTGGCTATTTCAAACTGGCCAAGACGAACTTCCACTGGTGTATCCAGCAGGGAATCATAGAGACCACTCAAGGGTGAATTCACCACCAGCATGGCCAGGATTGCTGCCACCAGCAGCAGGATGCCACCGGAGGCTTCAAACTGAAAAAACTCTTTTAGTGCCTTGAGAACCATATGCTAGCCATTAACTGTACGAGCCAATTCTGACCCGTCGTGTTCCTTGTTGTTGTGCGTAGCAAAATTTTCCAGTTGACTGAAAAATGTCTTGTGGTCGATGTAATGCGAGCCATCGCACGAAAATGTCATTCCGATCATACCATTTATCCTGTTAATGGAACCGTTACGCATATATATGTTCTGGTCGGTAAGGCGAAGTCGTTTGAATTCGTTTAACACCTCCTGCGTCTCATCTCCATGAATCAGCGGCTGCAGATGCTCCATGCTACAGTCCCTGAATTGATCGAGGAATCCTGGTACAAGCACTTCTTCCTTGACGTACACGCGGTAGCGATAAACATCATCCACAAACCAGCAGGTCAACTGCCCGGATGAATAATGTATCTTCACATGGAACGCACCCTTTGTGGTGAGCAACGTATGTGCAATAAGATGGACCCTTTCGAGGTCTGTGTCGAATGCACCATCGACACGGCTCTGCTGAAACACATGGGCTCTGATTGATGGGTCTCCTTTTATCTGCAACCATCTGTCTGGCATGTCATCCCTCCTTATCTGCTTATCGTTTACTCAACTTGAGTTAAGTAACATCTTTGTCATTAGCGGCATTATTCGACAGGATTCCTTGGTAAAGCCGTATCGGCCAGTAATTGCTCCATATAGCTGGATTTCAAGGCCCGACATTACTGGCCCCTTGCAGAAGAGTCACCGTAAACTGCTTACAATCTGCAACACTCCATTGCTTCAGCCAAACCGACCTATTCCTGACTAAATGACTTGGTTATAAGTTTAGGCATCAAATATATGATTTATGATTGATTATTATTATTAATGAGATAGATTAATATCTATGATTTGTATTGTGCCTTAGTAGCACATGATTCAGTGTTGCTGTGCCGACTTTGAGTCTTGCTGCAGTAACAGTGCAGCAAAAGCCCTCAACCTTTCTTCGAGGTTTGGCGCCTCCAGCAACAATTGCTTGTCTTCCTTCTGCAAGGATAACGCACCGACCAGCGTGCTTGCCTGTAATTCTGGGTCCAGCTGATCCAGCAGGTTCCAGTCTGCATCGATATCGTGAGTGTCAAAATAAGCGCGTAGCGCCGCATGCAACATTGCGACAGCGGATTCAGAAGCAGCCTGTTCTCCGTAGTCTGCTGCAAAAGCAGACCAGTCGGGCACGATCAACCGATAGCCACGCACGGATTCAAGCTCTTGCCGGACATGGAACCGGCAAACACCGGATAGCACAATTTCAAATCTGCCATCGACAGTTTCAAGATAACGGGTAATACGC
>JBFFRZ010000134.1:0-7665 GCA_041572715.1 Gammaproteobacteria bacterium | reverse complement strand
TTTGTGTTTTGAACGATGGCGTTTTCAAGGAAATTCAGTAGTAGCGATGAATAGCCGGGCAATTGGGCATATAAATGGAATTGGTAATAAATTGTCGCAAACCATGCGTCTCCAGCTTCAATAGCCCTGTCGATATAGCGCTCCAGAATGTTAGAAGCTTCACGCAAGTACAAATTGTTTTGCAGTTGGTCAATGAGGCGAAACTCTGATTCAGGTAGCACTTGATTCATGATGGCTATATTAGTTTTGGTGCGGACTGGGAGCAATGCTGATGGTTAGTTTGCAGGATTCGGATAATAGCCAATCAATGAGGGGTTTAAATTATGTCTTGCTCGAGCAAGTATCCTTAAATTGACTAACAGACCGTGTCGGTAGCCTGGCGAAAGCAGGTGGGCTGCCATGCTGATGGATATGGTGCCGGTGAGAGGAGTCGAACCCCCGACCTCCGCATTACGAATGCGCTGCTCTACCAACTGAGCTACACCGGCAATTTTTGAAGCCCAACAACTATTATTTGAACCTATGGCTGGTGCGAATGCAAAGAGATTATCCGAAAGATTAGCCAGAGCTTCGGATTAATGCATAGCAATTGACTTAGCAGGAGGCTATAACAAATTTCCAGTGCCTGATAGATAATAGTCATTGGCAGCACTTATTAGTGCTGTCACTTCCGCGAAAGCGGGAGTCCAAATTACTCAGGTAGTTATGGATTTCCGCTTTCGCGGGAATGACGCATCGGTCGTATTAACCTTGGCAGCAGGTCTGTGACTTACCCCAACGCATAGGGCTCTGCAGGCAATGCCGGTGTTTTACCGGTAGCCAGATCTGCGCACAGCCTCGCAGAAGCCAGTCCGGTCACGATGCCGTTGCGGTAGTGCCCGGTATTGAAATACAGGTTTCTGATTGCTGGATGCTGGCCAATGAACGGGGTCTGCATTTCATTGCCGGGTCTCAGGCCTGCCCAGTGATTGATGATGGGTGCGTCTTTCAAAGATGGATAAATGGTCGCTGCCACCTCATGCAGTTCATTGCGGGTGTGTTCATCGACCGACTTGTTGAAGCCGCTATGCTCCAGGGTACTGCCGACCAGCACCTTGCCATCTTTTCGCGCTATGACGTAACGTCCTTCGTACAGTGAGATTCTCCTGATCGAGCCGGGTTCTGTCTGAAACTGAATCATCTGTCCTTTGACGGGATGGACTTCAGGCCGAATGCCTTCAAGGTGGAATTGTCCGCTCCATGCGCCAGCCGTGACAACCACCATTCCGGCCGTGATTGAATCCGATCGGGTTTGAAGGCCTGTTACCTGCCCCTGTTGATGAAGGACCTGTTCAACGCTGGTGTGTTCATGGATGGTGATTGATTTGCGCAAAGCCATCGCCCTGAGTGCCTGTACGAAGCGTGGATTTCTAAGCTGGCCGATTTCAGGCAACCACAGGGCCCGGGAGAACGAGTCACCCAGGGCTGGCTCGTTATCATGCAGCTGTTGCTGGTCAAGTTGCTGTGTTTTATGCGGGAACTTGTTCAGCCAGTCCTTTACCTCGGGCGCATCTACATCGGTTTGCAGGATCAAGTGACCCGATTCCAGCCATTCCGGGTCAATACCGGTCTGCTGTTTGAGCTCGGCCAGGTATTGCGGGTAGTGCTGATTGCTCCATCGCACGAGCAGGTTGACCGGGTCCGGGTAGCGCCATGGATAAATGGGGGAGAGGATGCCGCCACCCGCCCAGGAAGATTCCATGCCGACCTGGCCGGATTCGAAAACCTGGATGTTCAGTCCCGCATCCGCCAGCTCAATAGCTGTCATCAGGCCAGCAACACCCGCGCCGACGATTAGCACGTCGCTATTCATGTGGTCTATACGGCGCGCAGTTCCTGCGGGATGTTAAAAACGATATTTTCCTTGATACCGCCCGATTCCTCGGTCAGGTCGTAGCCATGTTCCGACAGCTTTGTGATGACTTCCTGCACCAGGATTTCCGGGGCCGAGGCGCCCGCGGTGACGCCGATCGATTTTTTGCCTTCCAGCCATTCAGGCTTTAGCCACTGCGCACCATCGATCAGGTAGGCTTCGATGTTTTGTTTTTCGGCAATTTCTCTCAGGCGATTGGAATTGGAACTGTTGGCGGAACCGACGACCAGTACCAGGTCACAGTGCTCCACCATCTCATTCACGGCATTCTGACGGTTTTGCGTGGCATAGCAGATGTCGTCTTTCTTCGGCCCCCGAATAGTTGGGAACTTCTTGCGCAATGCCTCCACGATTGCCTGGGTGTCATCCATCGACAGCGTGGTTTGAGTCACATAAAACAGATTTTCGGGATTCATGACCTCCAGCGAGTCCACCTCATCGACATCGCCGACCAGGTAAATGCCCCCGGCAGGGTTGTCATACTGGCCAAGCGTACCCTCGACTTCCGGATGGCCGGCATGGCCAACCAGGATGACTTCCTGGCCGGCATCGGAATGCCGGGCGACCTCGATGTGCACCTTGGTGACCAATGGGCAGGTCGCGTCGAAGACCTTGAGATTTCTTCTGGCCGCATCAGCGCGCACCTGCTGGGCGACACCATGGGCGCTGAAAATGGCCGTTGCACCCTCGGGTATTTCATCGATCTCCTCGACGAATACCGCACCCTTGCCACGCAATTCATCCACCACGTATTTATTGTGGACGACCTCGTGCCGCACATAGATGGGTGAGCCAAAGCTTTCCAATGCACGCTCCACAATTTCTATGGCGCGATCAACACCGGCGCAGAATCCGCGGGGATTTGCCAGTATGATTTTCATAGGGTCTCCATGTGCTTGAGTTTATCGCGACGATACGCCGGGATACTAGACTTTCTCCAGGATCCGATCCATTACCCGAATTGGGAGTAATCGTTTCAGGTAACCGAAAAGATAGGTTGGAAAAGTCACGTAGTATCTTGCTTTGGGTGTTTTGGCTTCCAGCGCGTGGATCACTTTATCCAGTACGGCATCCGCTTTCAATGTAAACGGCACCACGGGTCCCTCGGTCTGCAGTTTTTTTACCAGGTCTCCGTAGACCTGGCGGTGCGGGCTGTTTTCGACATCGATATTTGCATAAAAGGCTTTCAGTGCATTCGCGCGAAAGTGGCTCTCGATCGGGCCGGGTTCCACCAGGCAAAAATGAATATCGGTGCCCTTGAACTCGAGTCTGAGGGTATCGGTTAACCCTTCAAGCGCATATTTGCTGGCGTTATAGGCCCCGCGGTATTTCAGTGCAACAAAGCCCAGCACCGAGCTGTTCTGGATAATACGACCATAACCCTGCTGCCGCATGACCGGTAACAGCATATTGGTCAGTTCGTGCCAGCCAAAAAGATTGGTTTCAAACTGCGCGCGCAGGGTGTCACGGCCGAGGTCTTCAACCGCCCCGGGCTGACCATAGGCGCCGTTGTTGAATAAAGCATATAGCTGGTTGTTGGTACGGCTGAGAATTTCGCCAACGGCCTGCCTGATGGAATCACTGTCATCGAGATCCAGCTGTAATGCCTCATGGCCTTGATTTTCCAGCGTGCGGACATCATCTTGGTTGCGCGCCGTGGCAAATACCCGGTAGCCACGCTGTTTCAGTCCATCGGCTACGCATAAGCCGATTCCGCTGGAACAACCGGTGATCAGTATGCTTCGAGGCTCGTTGGTATTCATGGCGTATTTAACCTTCGGGATATTATGGCTTTGCGGCGACTGTAACAGTATTATAAAATATTAATATTTAGGCGGGCATGAGAATCTGTTCCCATGGCCCACAGGCAAAATTGTGAGGGTATCTGAGTATGCCAATTTATGAATATGAATGCGTCTCTTGCGGACACAAACTGGAGGCCATCCAGAAACTGAGTGATGCGCCATTGACGGATTGCCCGGAGTGCGAGGAATCGCAACTGAAGAAACTGGTTTCTGCTGCGGGTTTTCGCCTGAAGGGTGGTGGCTGGTATGAGACCGATTTCAAGTCCGGCTCAAAGAAGAACGTTGCCGAAACCACCAAGCCGGCCGCACCGGCAAGTTGCGGCACCGCTGGTGGATGTCCTGCAGCATCTGACTGACTTTTCAAGTATCATTTCCGGTAGCTGTAATTAGCCCATGAGCTGATTGAAGGCTCCCAAGCTGAAACGGACGGAGTGTTACCGTCCGTTTCTCGTTTATACCCATAAGAAAACGGAAACACACATGCGTACTCATTACTGCGGGGAAGTGAATGAATCCCTGATCGATCAAACAGTTGAAGTGGTTGGCTGGTCTCATCGCCGGCGCGATCACGGCGGGGTCATCTTCATCGATCTGCGTGACCGCGAAGGGCTGCTGCAGGTCGTTGTCGACCCGGATACCGCAGAGGCCTTTGCCCTTGCCGAGCGGGTACGCAATGAGTTTGTACTGAAGGTAACCGGCAGGGTCAGGCATCGTCCCGAAGGCACTACCAACGACAACCTGGCCAGCGGGCAGATCGAGGTGTTGTGCAAGGAACTGGAAATACTGAATCATGCTGAAACACCTCCATTCATGCTGGACGATTCCGATATCCATGAAGAAGTTCGCCTGAAATACCGCTATGTCGATTTGCGACGGCCTGTGATGCAGCAGCGTATGATCCTGCGCTCAAGAGTCATTCGCCATCTACGCACCTATCTTGACGGTCACGGCTTCCTGGATATGGAAACCCCGATGCTGACCAGGGCAACCCCGGAAGGCGCGCGTGATTACCTGGTGCCAAGCCGTACCCATCCGGGCAGCGTGTTTGCACTGCCGCAGTCACCGCAGCTGTTCAAGCAGTTGCTGATGATGTCCGGCTTTGACCGCTATTACCAGGTCGCCCGCTGTTTCCGCGATGAAGACCTGCGTGCAGACCGCCAGCCTGAATTCACCCAGCTGGACATCGAGACTTCTTTCATGAACGAAGAAGAAATCATGCACATCATGGAGGAGATGATTCACCAGTTGTTCAAGGAAGTCATGAACATCGAACTGCCGAATCCATTTCCGCGCATGACCTACGCGGAAGCGATTGAAAAATATGGTGTCGACCGTCCGGATCTGCGTATTCCGCTGCAGCTGGTTGATCTCGCGGACATTATGAAAGATGTTGAATTCAAGGTCTTTTCCGGACCGGCACAGGATCCGAAGGGCCGCATTGTCGCGCTTCGGGTACCCAAGGGTAACGAACTGACGCGCAAGCAGATAGACGACTACACCGCATTTGTCGGGCGTTATGGCGCCAAGGGCCTCGCGTATATCAAGGTGAACGATATCGCGGCGGGCAGGGAAGGCCTGCAGTCGCCCATCCTTAAATTCCTGCCGGACGACGTGATTACCCAGCTGCTGGAACGTACCGCTGTTGAAAACGGTGACCTCATTTTCTTCGGTGCGGGCAATGCCCGAATCGTGAACGAGTCGATGGCCGCGGTCCGGGTCAGGATAGGGCACGATATGGGGCTTTCAGAAGGTGGTTGGCGCCCTGTGTGGGTGATCGATTTTCCCATGTTCGAATGGGACGATAAAGAAAACCGCCATACCGCCCTGCATCACCCGTTTACCGCGCCTTCGGCGGAGACGGCGGAAGAACTCAAGGAAAATGCGGGCACCGTCCTGTCCCGTGCCTACGATATCGTGCTCAACGGTAACGAGATTGGTGGCGGTTCCATTCGTATTCATCACTCGGATATGCAGCAGGCCGTGTTCGGGGTGCTTGGTATCGAGGAAAGCGAGGCCAGGGACAAGTTTGGTTTTCTGCTGGATGCACTGAAGTATGGTTGTCCTCCTCACGGCGGTATCGCCTTTGGACTGGATCGCCTGGTGATGCTGATGTCAGGTGCCGAATCGATCAGGGATGTGATGGCATTTCCTAAAACGCAGACGGCCAGTTGTTTGTTAACCCAGGCGCCTTCGCATATTGGTGATCAACAATTGCGTGAGCTTGGGCTGCGAAGAAGGAAAACCCAGGCGGAAGTAGATGCGGAGCAGTCGGCGTAATGTCTGCCGGGGCGTTGCCGGCTGATGGTTGCATTGACGGTTAAAAGGCGCCGTAAGTTAGACCTGTAAAAGTTGTGTTTGTGGCGATTACTGGCGTCGAGTTATTATTTGTCAGTTGTTCTCGGGTCGGGGTTTTTTCTGCGATCTTCGCCTGATCTTCTGTCTTTTGGATCCTTAAAGTCGCGCCGGTCAAAAACCTCGGGCACCGGGCCTTTATATGCCCGCCGGTCTTCATTGGTACGACGTTCCTCGAGTTTTCTCCTTTCCTCGTCCATCTTGCAGGTTCCTTGTAACTTATAGTTGGTATCTTATCCGGCGGACTATACCATTCAGAGGTCGCATACGCATACACTGCGTTCAGTTCTCTGCAGCAGTGATTTTTGCCTGGGCGGTTTGCCTGTCTATAGTAATCAGCAGTTCGCCATATTCACTGCAAGTGTCCATTGGGGTGGGATCGTCAGCGCAGGAGCAGCCTGCAATGACGCTGGAAAAGAAAATGCCGATCGTTAGTCGAATAGATTGCCTGTCCGCAGACTGGTTAAGTAGCATGACCTTGTAGCCCTCATCATGCAGCACATGGCTGCCTTGAGACAGGCATTGCTGCAATGGCAAATGATCCGGGTCCAGTTCAATGAGTTCTTTGCCGAGCGTGTCGATGAACGACTCGTGTTCCCAAGCCTGCAAGGTCTTTACAAGGTGAAGCATATCGATGCGATTGCTGAGAGATGCGATACATCCTGCTAGAATCGCGCCGAATTAGCAATCAGTACAGGATGACTCTATGGCTGGACACAGTAAATGGGCCAATATCAAGCACAAGAAGGCGGCGAATGATAAAAAGCGCGGCAAGCTCTGGACCAAACTAATCAGGGAAATCACGGTCGCCGCTAAAGAGGGTCAGACTTCGGATCCCAATGCATTTCCCCGGCTGCGCCTGGCCGTGGACAAGGGTCTGGCCGCCAATATGCCGAAGGATACGATCGAAAAGGCATGTAAACGGGGTGCAGGCGAGACCGAGGGCGCCAACTATGAAGAGGTTCGTTATGAGGGTTATGGACCCGGTGGCATCGCGGTCATGGCGGATTGCCTGACGGATAACCGCAATCGTACCGTGGCCGAGGTACGCCATGCGTTTACCAAGGCGGGCGGCAACCTGGGTACCGACGGCTCTGTTGCCTACATGTTCAGCAAGGTCGGCATATTAAGTTACGCACCCGGTGCCGATGAAGATGCCATTATGGAAGCGGCACTGGAGGCAGGCGCCGAAGACGTGGTGACCAACGATGATGGTTCGATTGACGTGTTGACTACACCGGAAGAATACCAGGCGGTGGTTGATGCAATGAAGGCAGCAAACCTCGAAGCGGAGGCCTCGGAAGTGACCATGCGCGCAGAGAACCTGACGACGGTTGACGTAGAAACCGGGGAAAAACTCATGCGCATGATCGATACACTGGAAGACCTGGATGATGTATCGGAGGTCTATTCCAATGCGGATGTGCCGGAGGAAGTTCTTGAGGCCATGGAGTAAGTAGTCGTTGTATATGGTATCCCACCCCGATTTTTCGATGGAGTCTCTCCTCAATTCGTTCGCTGAGCCGCGGTTAAGTCTGCATGTCATTCCCGTGGAAACGGGAATCCATGAAGATAAGTGATTACAATACCCACCAG
>JBFFRZ010000133.1:0-7687 GCA_041572715.1 Gammaproteobacteria bacterium | reverse complement strand
CCGCTCGGCCATCTCTCCTAAATAAACTGTCTACTGAATCTTACTTCACTTACTCTATTAAACTTGGCACTCCCCTGCTAAACAGGTTGCGCAGCATTCAGAACTAACTATTTTCAGTTGGTTCCACAGATTCATCAGCATCTTCCTGCTGAATCCGTTCAAATATTTCTTCCCGGTGTACCGACACGTCTTTGGGTGCATTCACGCCCAGACGTACCTGGTTACCTTTTACCCGCAACACTGTGACCGTGACATTATCGCCAATCATCAGTGTTTCACCCACCCTTCTTGTTAATATCAGCATCCCGGCTACTCCCTGCCTGTCCCCTGGTTGCACCGCTATCCCGAGCAGTGTGACATTCCTTTGCACGCCGGCTGGCGCCGGTCTAATGCTTATTCTGAGGAGAAATTATCTCCCAGAGCTGTGGCGAACACCAGCCCGGATTTTCTATTCCTGGTCCAGCCCGAATTTTGCGTGTAATGCGCGGGTTGCCAGCTCCAGGTACTTCTCGTCAATAACCACAGATATCTTGATTTCGGAGGTGGAAATCATCTGGATATTGATCCCTTCGTTTGCCAGGGTTTCGAACATGCTGCTGGCAATTCCTGCATGTGAGCGCATGCCCACACCAACGATTGAGACCTTGACGATCTTGTCATCCCCTTCGACCGTGCGCGCACCCAGGTCTTTTGCCGTCTTCTCCAGTAGAGACATGGCTTTTTTATAATCTGTACGGTTGACCGTAAAGGTAAAATCCGTTGTATCATCCTGGCCGACGTTCTGCACGATCATGTCAACCTCAAGGTTACTGTCGGAGATGGGCCCGAGAATCTTGTAGGCGATACCGGGATGATCCGGCACACCGGTAATCGTTAACTTGGCTTCATCACGATTGAATGCAATTCCTGAAATAATCGGTTGTTCCACACCTGCTTCCTCATATGTGATTAAGGTGCCCTCGCCGCCCTCCTCGAAGGAAGACAACACCCTGAGTGGCACATTATATTTACCGGCAAATTCAACTGCCCTGATCTGCAATACCTTTGAACCCAGTGATGCCATTTCCAGCATTTCCTCAAACGTAATCCGGTTCAGTCGTCTCGCTTCAGGCACAACCCTCGGGTCAGTGGTATAAACGCCGTCGACATCAGTGAAAATCTGGCATTCATCGGCTTTTAGTGCTGCTGCTAACGCTACAGCGGAGGTATCTGACCCCCCTCTACCCAGGGTGGTTATATTGCCCTGCTCATCGACTCCCTGGAAGCCGGCCACCACGACCACACGACCCTCATTCAGGTCGCCATGGATCTTTTGGTCTTCAATACGTTTGATTCTCGCCTTGGTGTGGGCATCGTCAGTGACGATGGTTACCTGCGATCCGGTGTAGGAGCGAGCCGGTTGCCCCATGCTGTCCAGCGCCATGCTCAACAAGGCAATCGTTACCTGCTCGCCGGTTGACACCAGCACGTCGCACTCGCGCACCGGCGGGTTTGGGCTGATCTGGCTGGCCAGCTCGATCAGCCGGTTAGTCTCGCCGCTCATGGCGGAAACAACGACAACAAGATCGTGGCCTTCGGCCTTGTAATCGATGATGCGTTTTGCAACTGCCTTGATGCGATCAACGGACCCTACCGAGGTGCCGCCATATTTTTGAACAATGAGTGCCATGACTTCCTGTCTTCCACCTTCAAAGGGTTAACGACTAACCCAGACGTGCTTCAACCCATTTCGCTACCGAGGCTAGCGCCGCCGGCAACGCAGCGGCATCACTACCACCTGCCTGTGCCATGTCAGGCCTGCCTCCACCACGACCACCGACCTGTTCGGCAACCATATTGACCAGTTCACCGGCCGGCACCTGGTTACTTACATCCTTGGTAACACCGGCGATCAGCCTGACCTTGCCATCCTCAACACTGCCCAGGACGATTGCCGCATGCCCCAGCTTGTTTTTCAGCTGGTCGACCGTTTCCCTGAGCTGCTTGATATCGGCATTATCAACGGCTTCGGCGAGCACCTTGACGCCATTTACATCGACCGCGCTGTTGGCCATGTCATCACCCTGGGAACTGGCCAGCACACTTTTCAGCTGCTCCAGTTCCTTGTCGACTACGCGCAGGCGATTGGCCATCGAACGGACATTATCCGCAATTTCCTGCCGCGAACCCTTGACCAGTGAAGAGATCACCTCGAGGTCATGCTCGAGATTGTTCATGTAATCAAGCGCTGCCTGCCCGGTAATGGCCTCGATTCGACGAATACCGGCAGCAATCCCGGTTTCCAGCGTAATTTTAAACAGGCCAATATCACCGGTGCGCCTGACATGGGTGCCACCACACAGTTCCACGGAGAAATCACCCATGCTGAGTACGCGCACTTCATCGTCATATTTCTCACCAAACAGCGCCATGGCCCCAGAGGCAATCGCATCCTCCTGCTTCATCAAGCGGGTGACGGTTTCCTGGTTGGAACGTATCTGCTGGTTAACGATTTTCTCCACCGTCATCAGCTCGTCATGGTGCATCGGCTTCGGATGCGAAAAATCAAACCGCAGCCGGTCGGGCCCGACCAGTGAACCTTTCTGGCTAACATGCGACCCCAGAACCTGTCTGAGCGCGGCGTGCAGCAGGTGGGTGGCCGAATGATTCAACACGATGGACTGGCGCCGCTCGGCATCGACCTGCGGGCGAACCACATCGCCAACACGCAGTGTACCTTCAGTCAGCTTGCCGATATGCAGGATGGCACCACTGCCCTGCTTCTGGGTATCAAGCACTTCAAAAAGCGTAGAGCCAATGGATATCTGGCCCCGGTCTCCGACCTGGCCACCGGACTCAGCATAAAACGGGGTTTCTTCAAGCACGACCGAGCCTTCCTGGCCTCGCTGCAAGGTATCTACGGGCTTACCTTCGTGCAACAGTGCTGTAATGGCTGAAGATCCACTTAAATGGTCGTAGCCGGTAAAGTCGGAACACAAACCGGGATCAAGGCTCTGGCTATAGTCAGTGTGAAAGCTACCGGCTGCGCGCGCTCGATCGCGCTGTTGATTCATGCAGGCTTCGAATCCTGCCATGTCCATTCCCAGTCCCCGCTCCCTCGCAATATCTGCGGTGAGGTCAACTGGAAAACCATAGGTGTCATAAAGCCGAAAAATGGTCTCGCCTGGAATGTCCCCACTGGTCAGGCCCTGTAAATCATGTTCGAGAATCTTGATGCCCTGCTCCAGCGTTTCTGCAAATCGTTCTTCTTCCAGCTTCAGCGCCTGCTCCACCTGCGCCTGGGAAGATAACAGTTCCGGAAAAGCATCGCCCATCAACTGGCACAGTGGCTCGACCAGGCGATAAAAAAACAGGTCTTTGGCACCCAGCTGATTCCCATGACGTATTGCGCGCCGAATGATGCGGCGCAACACATAGCCACGACCTTCATTGGATGGCTGTACGCCATCCGCAATCAGGAAGGCACAACTACGAATGTGGTCGGCGATGACCCGCAGTGATTTCTGCTGCTTGTTCTCTACACCAATAAGATCGGCTGCTGATTGAATCAGCTTTACAAACAGGTCTATTTCGAAATTATCGTGTACGCCCTGCAGCACGGCCACCAGTCGCTCCAGTCCCATGCCGGTATCGACCGACGGCTTGGGTAAAGGATGCATCTCTCCCTGTTCATCGCGGTTGTACTGCATGAACACCAGGTTCCAGATTTCTATGTAACGGTCACCATCTTCCTCGGGCGTGCCGGGAGGGCCACCGGGCACCTCGGCGCCATGGTCATAAAAGATTTCAGTACAGGGACCGCAGGGTCCGGTATCACCCATGGACCAGAAGTTATCGCTCTCAAATGCCTTGCCACCCGGCTTGTCACCAATGCGGGTAAATCGACTGGCGTCGACCCCGACCTCATTCAGCCAGATATCGGCAGCCTCGTCATCGTCTTTGTAAACGGTAACCCAGAGCCGGTCCTCGTTCAGGCCCGCGGTCTCGGTCAGAAACTCCCAGGCAAACTTGATGGCATCACGCTTGAAGTAATCGCCGAAGCTGAAATTTCCCAGCATTTCAAAGAAGGTGTGGTGCCTGGCCGTGTAGCCGACATTTTCCAGGTCATTGTGCTTGCCGCCGGCCCGCACACAGCGCTGAGAACTCACCGCACGAACATAATCTCTTTGTTCGCGGCCAAGAAAAACGTCCTTGAAGGGAACCATGCCGGCGTTGGTGAACAACAGGGTCGGATCATTACCCGGCACCAGTGTTGCACTGGCTACAACCTTGTGTCCCCTGTCCTGAAAATAATCCAGGAACATTTGCCGAATTTCAGCGCTGGTCTTCATGTATGAAATAGGAGCTAACCTTGGTCAAAAGTGGGCGAATTTTGCCACAAACCGGCAATGTAATCAGCCAATTGTACACGCTTGTTGAGGCTGTGTATGTCGCTGAAACACCGGGGAAAGCAGACAAAAAAATACCGGCATATGCCGGTATTGATGGCCGGGACCCTGATTGCTCACGGCAGATCATCGACCGGTGCGCCTTCCTTCTTGGGCTGTATCAGGTCCTGCTTGCTCACACCCAGTGCCAGGGCCGCAGCACTTGCCACGTAAATAGATGAATAGGTTCCAACCACAATACCGATGATCAAAGCCAGGGCAAAACCTCGAATCACCTCGCCACCAAGAATAAACAGGGCGATGAGCACGATCAGCGTGGTCAGGGATGTGACGATGGTACGACCCAGCATCTGGTTGATCGAGGCATTGACGACCTCGACCGCGTCGGCCTTGCGCATCTTGCGGAAGTTCTCACGGATGCGGTCAAATACAACGATAGTGTCGTTCAGTGAATAACCGATCACCGCAAGAATTGCCGCCAGTACGGTCAAATCAAAATCATACTGCAGGATCGAGAATGCGCCCAGTACCAGTATCACGTCATGGGCAAGTGCGGCAACGGAACCGACTGCAAAACGAAATTCAAAACGTAAGGTGACATAGGCCAGGATAAAAAACAGGGCATAGAGCACGGCCAACCCACCCTGCTCGGTCAGTTCCTCGCCGACCTGCGGCCCAACAAAATCCACTCTGCGTAACGTCGGCTCACCGGTAACCTTCAGTGCGTCCAGCACAACAGTATTGAAGTTTTGTTTAGCTTCTTCAGATACCTCTTCTTCGGGTGCAATCCGAATCAGTACATCCTGTGGTGTACCAAAATGCTGAACAACAAATTTATCAAAACCCGCCTTGCTCAGGGCATCCCTGACCGGCTGCAGTTCTACTGACTCCGCATAACCCACTTCAATCTGGGTACCCCCGGTGAAGTCAATGCCGAACTTGAGTTGTTGAACGAACAGTGAACCAATCGATACCACGATAAGCACAAGCGACAGAACCATTGCCACCACGCGCTGGCGCATGAAATCGATGTGGGTATCTCTGTTGAATATTTTCAGCATAGGAACAGGCTCAGATCGGCAATTTTTCAAGTTTCCTGCCACCGTACAGCAGGTTAACGACGGCGCGGGTACCCAGGATAGCCGTGAACATGGAAGTCAAAATACCTATCGACAGTGTGATCGCAAAACCTTTGATGGGTCCGGTACCAAAGACAAACAGTACCAGTGCAGCAATCAGGGTGGTCACATTGGCGTCGGCAATCGTGACAAAGGCCTTGCTGTAACCAGCCTGTATGCTCGCCTGTGGCGTATTACCGATGGATAATTCCTCGCGGATACGCTCAAAGATCAGCACATTGGCATCTACCGCCATACCGACAGTCAGTACAATCCCGGCAATACCGGGCATGGTTAGTGTTGCCTGCAACATGGAGAGTACAGCCACGATCAAAACCAGGTTAAGAAACAAGGCCAGGTCTGCGATGAGGCCAAATGCCCGGTAATAAATACCCATAAAAATCAGCACCAGTACAAAACCGGCGATGACAGAGCGAAATCCCTGGTCAATATTATCTTGACCCATGGTCGGCCCGACGGTGCGCTCCTCAACAATTTCAATGGGTACGGCCAGTGCTCCCGCTCTGAGCAACAGCGCCAAATCGCGTGCTTCACGCGGACTATCCAGCCCGGTGATCTGAAAACGCTTGGAAAGGCGTTCCTGAATAGTCGCCGTGTTGATGACTTCCCGGATGGTGTCACGAACCTTGACCTTCTCACCATCAACGATCTTGGTTTCAACCTTGTTCTCGATGAACACGACACCCATGACCTGACCCACCAGTTCCTTGGTCGCCTCACTCATACGCCGGGAACCTTTACTGTCCAGGGTTATAAATACCGCCGGACCACTCGTCTGTGAATCAAAACCCGAGGTTGCGTCGACGATGTAGTCGCCAGTCAGAATCACACGCCGCTTCAGCAGTACCGGGCTACCATCACGCCGCTCCAGCAGAATATCGCCAACAGGTACGCGACCGGTCTGCTTGGCTTCATTGGGATTGCGATTAGTATCCACCACCCTGAATTCAAGTGTGGCGGTTGCGCTCAGTAGTTCGCGCATGCGGGTTGAATCCTGCACGCCGGGTAACTGCACAACAATACGATCTTCTCCCTGGCGGGAAATATTTGGCTCGGCAACGCCCAGCTCATTGACCCGATTACGTAAGGTCGTCAGGTTCTGCTCAATCGCAAAGGTCTTAACCTCGCGGATTTCCTGGTCGGATAATTTACCCAGCAGGAAGATCTTGCCATCGATCAGCTTTTCGCTGGTAACGAGCGAGGGGAATTCACGCTTGATAATCTTTAGTGCTTCTTCGAGCTCAGACTGGCTGCGAAAGCGCACCTCAAGACCTCCCTCATCCTGTCGTTTTACGGACAAGTAACGAACACGTTTGTCTCTCAGCTGGGAACGGATATCTTCTACATAGCGATCCTCTGCCTTGGTTACTGCGGCGTCCATATCGACCTCGAGCAACAGATGCACACCACCACGTAGATCCAGCCCCAGGTACATGGGATTGAAGCCTCTTAACCAGGTCGGCGTTGCCGGAACAATATTTTGCGCCACCGAATAGCCGCGGCCCAGGCTTTCGCGTATTTTTGAGTTTGCTTTCAGCTGATCTTCGGTATTTTTGAAGCGAACCACCAGCTGCTCACCATCAATCTCCAGTTCCTTGTATTCAATGCCTGCTGCAAGCAGCACATTTTTCACGGTTTCTTCCGTACCCGTATCCACTGCGCTACCCGCCCTCGCGGACACCTGTATCGCAGGGTCATCACCGTACATATTGGGCAGGGCATACAGGCCGCCGATCAACAGGACGACAATGATCAGTACATACTTCCAGACCGGATATTGATTCATAAAACCGTCAGGTGGGCAGATTAATCAGATGACTTCAGTGTGCCCTTGGGCATCAGGCTGGCAATCGCATGTTTTTGTACGCGGACGCTCACGCCGTCGGAGACCTCGATTTCCACGAAGTTTTCACCAATCTTGACGACCTTGCCAATCAGGCCGCCGCTGGTTGCGATTTCATCGCCCTTGGCCAGATCGGAGAGCATGGATTTGTGTTCCTTGGCGCGCTTCGACTGCGGGCGGATAATGAGGAAGTAAAAAATTACCGCGAGGAATATCATCGGTAAAAACAGCCCGGTAAACATATCCGGCTGTTGTCCTTGCTGCGCTGTCTGCGCATGAGCGTCGGAAATTAAAAACTGCATGGTCAGTCCCTTTTG